>NZ_CAKVAM010000005.1 GCF_934725225.1 uncultured Treponema sp. | reverse complement strand
GAGCGGAAAACGGGAATCGAACCCGCAACATCGACCTTGGCAAGGTCGCGCTCTACCATTGAGCCATTTCCGCAAAACCTCTGCGTTTTGTATTAATTTCTTTTCATTTAAAAAGAAGATTAAAATATGCGAAAGGAGGGACTTGAACCCTCACGCCTAGGGCACTAGATCCTAAGTCTAGCGTGTCTGCCAATTTCACCACTCTCGCGTGAATTTTTTGACCTACACAGAGTGTTTCAAAATCCTTTGAGCGATGGGAGGATCGAACTCCCGACCCACAGATTAAGAGTCTGTTGCTCTACCAGCTGAGCTAATCGCCCGATTTTATGCGTCCGACACGGCTCGAACGTGCAACCTTCGGATTCGAAGTCCACTGCTCTATCCAGTTGAGCTACGAACGCGTCCTGCTGCACGGCTCCACGTTGGAATCCGGGTGCCTGGTGGGATTTGAACCCACGACAACCAGATCCACAATCTGGCGCTCTACCCCTGAACTACAGGCACCATGCAATCAACGAAATAGAATATATCTGAATTACTTTCGTTGGTCAAGCAGAAAGTGCAAAATTTCTGAAAAAAAATTCATTTTATAAATTTTTCGCAAATACTCACCGCAATCAGTAAAAATGACACGGCAAAGCACGCAAAGTCCCGCGCTTTATATGGATATTTTTTTAGGCAGCAGCCGGATGTCCGCAGTTTGAATCCGCGCAAGTCAGCCGCAATTGCAGTCCCGCTTGTTTTCCGCACTGAAGAAACCAAAAGGGGAGCGCACAAAGGCAAAATCAGCGCAAGTTTTTTCAGCGGATTTTTTGTGTCCAGCTGGATTCCGCGTGAAGTCTGGGCTTCCTGAATTCCTTCCATTTCCTGCGCAAAAACCGGAATAAAACGGATTGCGGTTGTCAATGTAAATGCGTATTTGTACGGAACGTGAAGTTTTTCAACAAGCGCGTTTGAAAGGTCGGCAAGTTTCGTAACAGAAAGCATAAGGGCAAGCGGAAGAGTTGCGCCGCAAAGTTTAAGCACAAGATTCAGCGAGGTTGCAAGTCCGGCGTCTGTTATTTTCAAAAACGAAATCTGGTAAACGACATTTCCGCTTCTTATTATCAAAATCTGAAGAATAAAAAGGAAAACCGAAATCTTAACAAGCCCTTTCAAAAGCCTGAATGTCCTTGTTGAAATTCCGCAGAGAATTCCAGTCGCAATGTCAACGGCAAGAAGCAGAACTAGAATTTCAGCGGACGAGGAAATAAAGCATGATGCGCAAACCGCCATTGAAAAAATCAGCTTTGAAACTGGATTCATTTTGTGGAAAACAGAAGTTCCCGGAACGTAATCGACAAGTCCTTTCATTTTATCGCCTCCTGAATTTTTGCGGCAAGTTCATCTGCTGTGCGGACGTTTTCAAAATTGAATCTGTCCGGAAATTTTTCTTCAAGTTCAAGCGCAATCTGAATAATCTGCGGAGGAAGAAGGCTCGCTTTCTGCAAGATTTCTTTGCTGCGCATTATTTCAAGAGTTTTTCCGTCCGCCTCGATTTTTCCGTTTGCAAGAACAATCATCCGCTGCGCGAAGTCAAGAACAAGCTCCATGTCGTGGCAAACCATGATTACAGTTGTTCCGTTTTTGTTCAGCTCTTTTACTGCGCTCATGATTTCCATGCATTCCTTGTAGTCAAGCCCGGTTGTCGGCTCGTCAAGAATCATAACTTTCGGTTCGACTGCGATAATTGAAGCCAATGCAAGTCGCTGTCTTTGTCCTCGGCTAAGTGAAAATGGCGCTTCGCCCGGATTGAATCCAAATCGCTCGATAATTTTTTCTGTGCGCTTAGAAATTTCTTCTTCCGTTCCAGTTTTTAAAGCTTTTTGCCCGAATGCAATTTCGTCCCGGACTGTGTAAGTGCAAAGCTGGCGGTCAGGATTCTGAAAAAGGAAGCCTGTGTTTTTTGCAAGCACACTGTTTTTCGCTTTTTTTGTGTCGATTCCGTTTACGCTGATTTTTCCGTCGGAAGGCTTTAAGATTCCTGCAAGAAGTTTGCTGAATGTTGATTTTCCAGCTCCATTTTCTCCTGTGAGCGCGACAAATTCTCCGTCTTCTATTGAAAGTGAAATTCCGTGGATAAGCTCGGCGTCTTTTGTTTTTCCGTAGCTAAATCGGACTGAATCGCATTCAATCATAAAAGTCCTCCTGCAAGCGAAACGGCTTCTTTTGTGTCGATGCAAATTTCTTTTTCCGGCGTTATCATTTTGCGTGAAAGAAGGCTTTTGTAAAAATCAACTGCGCGCGGATAATTTACGCCAAGCAAAGCAAGCTCGATGGAATTTTTTAGAACATCGCGGATATTTCCAAAAGACTTTAAAGAGCCTTTGTCAATCACGGCAAGTTTTTTGGCAAATTCACAAAGCAGCATGATTTTTTGTTCTATTACAATAATTGTCATTCCGTAAGATTCATTCAGGTCTTTTAGAATTCTAAAAATGTTTCTGCTGGATGCCGGGTCAAGTTCGCCGGTCGGCTCGTCAAGCACAAGAATTTTAGGCTTCAGCGCGAGAATTGCGGCAACTGCGGTTTTCTGTTTTTGTCCGCCGCTAAGTCCAGAAATTTCCCGGCTGCGGAGATTTTCAATTCCGGTTTCTTTCAACGCCCACTCAAGCCGGCTTTCGATTTCGTCTTTTGGGATTCCGAAGTTTTCAAGTCCGAAAAGAATTTCATCTTCAACAACAGAGCAAGTCATCTGGCTGTCGATGTCCTGAAAAACACTTCCGACTTCAAGCGCAATGCTGCACGGATCGTTTTCAAAAACATCTTTTCCGTTTACGCAGACTTTTCCGTAATATTCGCCTTTGTAGTGGTGCGGAATGATTCCGTTTATCGCGCAGCTGAGTGTTGTTTTTCCGGCTCCAGACGCTCCGATTATTCCGACAAAATCGCCGTCCTGAATTTCCATTGAAATGTTTTTCAACGCTGGAACTGAACTTCCGCTGTACGCAAAGCTTAAATTTTCTATGCTTATCATTTTGCCACCGATTATTTTGGATTATTTTAAAGTCATTTTCAGCGGAATATAAAGCAGCTGGACAAGAACCGCGTTAATGCAGGCTGTGCAAAGAACAATCGGAATGTAAGCCGCAAGTGTCGCCTTGTCTGCGCCGAGAACAAAAATCAGCAGAACTGTGTAAAGTCCGCCGCTCACGAATGTGCTGAACAAAGTTGCGACTGCCGGTTTGAAATCGATTTTTCCAAGCTTAGGAAGCGGAATTTTTATCAGAAGCGACATCACGATTGCACCCGCAAATTCGCTTGCAAAGTTCAAGTACGGAGTTCCCGGAAAGAACTGGCAGATTGCGCCTGCAAGAATTCCGATGACCGCCGCCGCTGCGACATTTGCGTTAATCAATGCAATCGCCATGCAGTACATTGCGATAATGAAGTTTGGTTTCATTCCGCCGATGTTGATGAGCGAGCCTACAAAAAATTTCAGAACCGCTCCGGCCGCAAGCAAAACTGCAACAAGAATCAAGTCGCGGATTTGAACTCCTTTTTTCTCTGAGGTTTCAAGAACACGTTTTTCACCAAGATTTTCGTTTTCATTCATAAAAAGCTCCTGTTTTTTTTTGTTTCTGTTAGTAGAAACATATATCCGATGCGCTTTTTTGTCAAGAGAGAAAATTATTTTTTTCAAAACGAAATTTTAGGGGCAATAGACTTTTGAACAAAGCTAAGCTATAATTTAAGAATGAAATGGTTGATTGTTGCTCAGACGGCTCAGGAAGAAAATGCAAACCGAGCTGAAATTTTTTTTACTTCAAATAAATGCGATTCTGAAAAAATTGTTTTAAATCAATATGAAAAAAATTTAAAAGACATTTTTGAGAAAATTTCAATTTTTGACGGTTTTTTGTTTTTTTCCAATGTTGAAAATTCTGTGCTGATTTTGTCTTGCGTTTTTGGTTTTTGCTACGGAAAAAAAATGCCAGTTCTTGCTTTAGATGAAGAAAAAAAATACTGCGAGTTATTTCCTTCTGAAAATGAAAAATCATCTTTAAAAAATTTTTATTCTGAAAACGAGCTTTTTAAGTGGCTTGAAAAAAATATCGATGAAATAAAATCAGACAGTTTAAAACGCGCAAACAGAAATTCACTTTTGGAGCAGGGAATTTCATGCAACGCGGACAGTTTTGAATTTTATCTTGAAAAAGAAAAAACTGAAATTTGCAAATCAATTTTGAATTCTGGAATAGACGTGAATTCAAAAACATTGCAAGGAGTTCCGCTTTTGTGTGTCGCAACAAGAAATGACAACAAGGAAATGCTTGAGCTTCTACTTGAAAAAGGCGCGGACATAAACGAAGTTTCCGAAGACAGAGGATATTCTCCTGTGATGGATGCTGTCTGGCGGAAAAACTACGAAATTGCAAAACTTCTTATAGATCATGGCGCGGACTTGAGCACAATGAGTTCAGACGGGCAGTCTATTCTTGTTCTCGCAGTCGGAAACGGAAATTCAAAAATTGTAAAACTGCTTTTGGATTCTGGCGCAGATCCTGACGTAAAAGACAGCATGGGAATGAGTGCGCGTGGCTATGCATCGCTTTTCAAAAATGAAGAGCTTATGAAACTGATGGAAAAAAATAAAAAATGTCTAAGAAAAAAATTGTAATCGCTTTTGCTGGCGGCGGAACAGGCGGGCACATATATCCGGGAATTGCAATTGCTGATGAACTGAAAAAAATTTCAAATGAATCAACTGAAATAGAAATTCACTGGATTGGAAATTCCAAGGGAATGGATTCTGCAATAATTGAAAAAAATCTTTTGTCATTAGGTGGAAGCATTTCTTGTTTTCATGGAATCCCATGTGGAAAACTTAGGCGTTATTTTTCGCTGAAAAATTTCACAGACTTTTTTAAAATATTCGCAGGATTTATAAAATCATTTTTTATTCTAAAAAAAATAAAGCCGGATTTTCTTTTTTCAAAAGGCGGATTTGTAAGTGTACCTCCGTGCGCCGCCGCTGTTCTTTTAAAGATTCCGTATTTTACTCACGAGTGCGATTTTACTCCGGGACTTGCAACACGAATCAACAGCAAAAAAGCTTCTAAAATTTTAATTTCTTACGAGGAAACAAAAAAGTATTTTAAAGATTTCCAAAAAGAAAAATGCATTGCTACAGGAAATCCAGTTCGTCCGGCATTTTACAATGACAGTTCAGAAGCTGGAAAAAAATTCCTTGGCATAGATAATGGCTGCAAAAAAAATATTCTTTTAATTTTAGGCGGAAGCCTTGGCGCAAACCAGATAAATAATCTTGTAATTGAATGCCTTGATGAACTTAAAAAAGATTTCATAGTTGTTCATCAAACTGGAAAAAAATTTGCGCAGGAAAATCCTGACATTATGGCTTCCGGCGATGACAACTACAAGCCTTACGAATTTATTTTTAATGAAATGGTTTCTGTAATTCAATCCGCGGATATAATAATTTCCAGAGCTGGAGCAAATTCTTTATGGGAATGCGCCGTTTGTTCAAAGCCGATGATTTTAATTCCTTTGTGCGGTGCAGGAACAAGAGGCGATCAAGTTGACAATGCAGAATATTTTGCAAACAAAGGTGCTGCCATTGCTTTAACAGGAAAAGATGCTACAAAAGAAAATCTTCTTGATGCATTATCTGAAATGAAAAATTCAGAAACTAGAAATAAATTTGCTGAAAGCTGCAAGTCCATTTGCAAAGAAAAAAAGCCTTCTGAAATTATAGCAAATCTGATTTTGGAGCAGATAAAAATATGATGTTTCCCGCAATCGATATTGTTTTTTTGCTTGTTGTTTTGACGTTTGCAATTATTGGAGCAATAAACGGATTTTTAAATGAAGTGTTCGGAAAAGCAGCTCCAGTTGTAAGTATTTGGGTTGCAATTCTTTTTTACGGACGGCTGGTTTCTCCAATTGAAAAGCATTTGAAAATTCATTTAGTTTCTGTTGTGCTTTCTTTTTTGCTGATTTTTATAATTGCATTTATAGTTATGAAAATTCTTCAGACTGCAATAAAAAATATTTTTGGCGGTGAAATTTTCAAAGATCTGGATAGATTTTTAGGCTTTGTTTTTGGATTTTTGGAAGGACTTGCAATTGTTGGAGTTGTTTTAATTTTAATGAAAGCTCAGCCTTGGTTTAAGGTTGATTCAATTCTCGATGGAAGTTTTTTTTCAAGAATATTAAATCCCGTCATTTCAATTCCGCTTGAAAGCCTTACAAAAGCAGTTGAAAAAAATTCATCAGTTCCGCTTGCCATTCCACTTGAACAAATCCAAGGAAATTAAAAATGTTTGAAAATATTTTGAACCAAAGCGCGACAAAATTATTGCAAGAAGACATTGAAAAAAAACGCTTTCCAAATTCAATCCTGTTTTCAGGACCTTCATCTTCTGGAAAACTTTCCTGTGCTTTGGAAACTGCAAGAATTCTTTCATGCGCAAATTCTGGCGAATGGAATTGCACTTGTTCAAACTGCCGGCAACACAAAGCTATGGTAAGTCAAAATCTTCTTATTTGCGGTGCTGGAAACCGAACGTTGGAAATTGCTGCAGCGAAAAAAACTTTAATAAGTCAAAATATTCAAAACACAAAACATCTTGAGGCTTCAAGGTATCTTTATTTACGCGCAGTAAGAAAACTTATTTCAAAGTTCAATTCTGTGCTTTGGGACGGAGATGACAAGCTTCAAAAATTTTCTCCACTTTTACAAAATATAGAAGAGGGACTTGAAAAAATTCAGCCAGGAAGAATTCTTCCAGATGACGAGGAGCTGAAAAAAATATTAGATTCAATTGAAAAAGACTGCACCAAACTTGAAAGCAGTTTTTTGTACAGTTCGCTTCCTGTTTTGCAAATAAGAAATTTTTCATCCTGGGCGCATTTGAGTTCAAGCAATGGAAAAAAAGTTTTAATTATTGAAAACGCAGATTTAATGGCAGACAGCGCAAGAAATGCCTTGCTGAAAATTCTTGAAGAGCCTCCAGAGAATGTAGTTTTTATACTTACAACGACAAAGCGTGGCGCAATGCTTCCGACTATACTTTCCAGAGTCCGCACTTACAATTTTTTTGAACGCTCTCCAGAACAACAAAAAAATGTCATAAATAGAATTTTTCACTATGAACCTGTTTTCAATGATGAAAAAGAATTTTGCAGCATAACGGAATTTTTGCAGTCGTTTTTAACAGTAAAGCCCGAACTTGTAAAATCTTGCGCAGCTGACTTTTTTAACAATGTAGCTCAAGGACACGTTCCCGACATTCCTAAAATAATTTCAACTTGCGCTTCATTTGAACCAAGAATTCTTTTTAAGATTTTTATCCGCGGAATTATTGAATCGCAGGAAAATTTAAAAACATCCGCCGCAGGTTCAGAAGTTTCCTTTAAAATTTTAAAACAACTTAGAACTTCATTGAATAATGTTGAAATTTTCAATCAGAATCCTTCAGCCTGCCTTGAAGAGCTTGCAAGAAATTTAATGCACATAAATTATATGAATGATGGAATTCTAAAAAAATTCGCTTGATTTTTTGAGAGGAATTTAAATGACAGATTTTGTTGAAAAAGCATCTGAAAAAATTACAAAGCTTTCCGATGAACAGCTTGAGCGTCTTTTGAATACAGTCCGTGAAGAAAATGAAATATATGATTCGATAATTCAAAGCATTCCTTCAGGACTTGTAATCGTTGATAAAAATTGGTGCATAACAAAAATAAACAAATCTGCAAAACGTTATCTTCATTTTTTTCATCTTCATCAAATAAAATCAGAACCTGTTTGGAATCTTATAGCGGATGAGGAAGTTTCAAGTTTTATTTCCTTTTGCGCGCAGGAACAAAACACAAATACAAGTGAAGAATTTTCTATAGTTTCCGCGGATGATAAAGCAAGGTTCATCGTTGTTTCAATTTTGCCTCTTGTGCGTGATGGAAAAATCGCAGGAACAATTATTTTTATTGAAGACATAACTGCAAAACGTCAGCAGGAAATTTTGATGCACAGAATGGAAAGTTTAAAGAGCCTGACAAATCTTGCCGCATCAGTTGCACATGAAATAAAAAATCCACTTGGCGCAATAAGCATTCATATTCAACTTTTGCAAAAATCAATAAAAAAATGCAGGGAAGGTGACGGTCGACTTCCTGATGAAAAATTCATGGAAAAATATCTTTCCGTTGTAAATGAAGAAATCGAGAACTTGAATAAAATCGTAATGGATTTTTTGTTTGCAGTGCGGCCTTTAAAAGTAAACATGACACTTTCTGAGCCTGACTCAATAATAGAAAAATCAATAAATTTTTTCATGCCGGAATTTGAAAACTGCGGAATAGAAGTTTCTGTAAATTTGCAAGGAGAAGGAAACAGGCTTTTAATTGATGAAAAACTTTTCCGTGAAATTTTTATAAATATTGTGCAAAATGCAAAAGCTGCAATTCTTTCTAGCAAAAAAAACAACGGAAAGCTCGCTGTAAATTCTTTTATAAAAAATGAGCATTACATACTCACAATCGCGGACAATGGCTGCGGAATGGATGAAGCGACTTGCTCAAGAATTTTCGAGCCGTATTACACAACAAAAGCCGATGGAACTGGACTTGGACTTACAACTGTTTATAAAATCGTAAAAGAGTTCCGCGGAGAAATAACTGTAAATTCAGAGCTGAATGAAGGCACTGTTTTTACTGTGCAAATTCCTGTGCCGCAAAAAGAAACAATGCTTCTTGAAGAATAAAATTTAACCCAACGTTTGCTTTTATATAAAATATTTATTGCCTTTGTTTGATTTTTTTTGGAGGAAAATTTGAAATTCACAATTTTAATTATAGATGATGAAAAAAATATCCGGGAAGGACTTGCAGCAAATTTTGAACTTGAAGATTACAATGTAAAAACAGCAGCTTCTGGCAAAGAAGGTCTTGAACTGATTTCAAAAGGCGACATAGATTTGGTAATCACAGATTTACGAATGCCAGGAATTTCAGGTGAAGAAGTTTTAAATCATGTCGTAACAGAAACTCCGGGAATTCCAGTTATTATTCTTACTGGCCATGGAAGCATAGATTCCGCAGTTGATGCAATGAGACACGGCGCTTATGATTTTCTTACAAAGCCGCTAAATCTTGATCAGCTTGAAATGATTGTAAAGCGCGCGCTGGAAAGTCGCCAAATCAAAATTGAACATCAAGAGTTAAAAAAAGAAGTCGCTGAAAATTCTGCATTAAAAGAAATGATAGGCTCTTCCGCCGTAATGCAAAAAATTCAGGAGACGATAAAAAAGGCGGCTGCATCTAAGGCGAGCGTTCTTATCACTGGTGAAAGCGGTGTTGGAAAAGAAGTTGTTGCCCGTGCTATTCATGCTTTGTCCCCGCGGCACGACAAAACTATGATAAATGTTCATTGCGCGGCTTTAAGTGAAACACTTTTAGAAAGCGAGCTTTTCGGACATGAAAAAGGTGCTTTTACAGGAGCTGACCATTTGCAAAAAGGCAGATTCGAACTTGCCCACGGAAGCACAATTTTTCTTGATGAAATCGGGGAAATAAATCAGAATGTCCAGATAAAAATTCTTAGAGTCCTTGCTGAAAAAAAATTTGAACGTGTCGGCGGTGAGCAGACTATAGAAGTTGATGTCCGTGTAATTGCAGCGACAAACAAAAATCTTGAAGAAGAAATAAAAGCTGGAAGATTCCGCGAGGACTTGTATTACAGACTGAATGTAATTCATATTCATGTTCCTCCGCTTCGGGAACGAAAAAGCGATTTGCCGCTTTTAATTTCAGCATTCTTGGAAGAGTTCAATAAAGAAAATGGAAAATCAGTAAAAGGATTTTCTGGAAAAGCGAAAGCCGCAATTATGAAATATGACTGGCCGGGAAACATAAGGGAACTTCGCAATTGTGTTGAAAGCGCAGTTGTAATGAGCTCAGGTGATGAAATAAACATTGAAGATCTTCCGCCGGCAGTTGCAAAAAGTTCGCAGGAAAACAGCATTGCAATTCCGTTTGGAATAACTTTAGACGAAGCTGAAAAAATAATCATTCAGCAAAATTTAGCTTCAAATAAAAACAACAAAAGCAAAACTGCGGACATTCTTGGAATCGGAAGAAAAACATTGCAGCGAAAACTTTCGGAGTGGGGCGAAGACGAGGAAAAATCAGATGGAGACAATGTATGACAAGCTCGGTGATCTTTTAAATGAAACTTTAAAATCCGGGCAAGTAAAATTTAAAAAGAAAATAAAACATTCTGAAAAAGAAATTCCTCGTGAAGAAAAAAAATCAGAAGAAAATTTTTCTAATGAAAATGTCAGCAAAAATAAAACTAAGGAAGAACAAAAAAATCAGACTGAACATTTAAAAAATAGAATTTCATCTTTAAAAAAAATAACGCCGGAAGTTGAGCGCGCTTGCAGGCTTCTTGATATAACTGCTTCGGCAAATCAAGATGACGTAAAAAAAGCTTACAAAGAAAAACTGAAATATTTTCATCCAGACAAATATGACAAAAATCCTGTGCTAAAAAAAGTTGCGACAAATAAAACCAGAATGATTGTTGAAGCTTACGAACTTTTAATGAAGTCTTTTTAACTTTATGATGAAAATGCTGCGCGGTAAGAAGACGGAGCAAGTCCCGTGCATTTTTTAAATACTCTTGAAAAATGAAACTGATTTTCAAAAGAAAATTCATCTGCAATTTCAGAAACTGTGCTTGAGGAATTTATCAAGGCGAGGGCAGCTGTTTGAATTTTCAGGCGCATAAAATATTGATGCGGAGGCATCTGCATTTCATCTTTAAAAATTCGTATAAAATGCTCTTCCGAAATTCCACAGAAATTTGCAACCTCTGAAACAGAACATCTTGCGTAAACATTTTTCTCCATAAATTTTATTGAATGCTCAACGTAGCTTTTTGCAGTTTTTGATTTTTTTTGCTCAGCGATTTTTGATTCATTTTTATTTTGTTTTCCGAACCAGCGGAACAGGCAGCTTTCAAGAAGCAATTCCGCCGATTTTTTTAAGTCCGCAGAATCCGACTTTGAAAATTTCATTATGTCCTCAAGGATGAATTTTATTGAGGCCGTTTCGTTGCTGGCGACCGGCTGATTTTTTTTTCTGCTCGAAGAATTTATCAATAATTGATATAGTTTTTTTTCGGATTTACTCAGCGAAAAAAGAACTGCATAGTAAGTAAGCGGCTTTTTTACTTCTTTTGGCAGAATTGAATGGAACTCACGCGGAAAAACTAGAAACAACGTGTTATTCCTTATGCTGTAAGAAGTTCTGTTTGAAAAAAACGTGCCTTCTCCTTCCGAAAAAAAATGAATTTCAAATTCCATTTCTCCATGCGAATGATAGCGTCCGTGCCAGGCAAGTTTTTCTCCGGCAATCAATTTGTAAATAAAGGCAGTTTCTTTTATTTCCACGGCATTTTTCCTGTTTATTTTAAATATTTTAGCATGAAAAATCAATTTTGGATATATAAAATCAGTTTTCTGTATTGCTTTATAGTCATTTCAGGCTGATACTATTTTTGTAAGCGAAACGAATTTTAATTTTTTCTGGAGGTTTTTATGAAAACTGTCGCTGGAATTGACTTGGGAACACAAAGCATGAAAGTTGTTCTCTATGATTATGAAACTAAAAAAACTATGGAAAGCTCGTCTTGCCCAATGGAGCTTATTTCAGAATCAGACGGAACAAGAGAGCAAAAAACTGAATGGTACAAAAAAGGACTTGAAGTCTGCTTTTCAAAAATTTCTTCAGAAGGAAAAAAATCAATCCAAGCGCTTGGAGTTTCCGGGCAACAGCATGGTTTTGTTCCTTTGGATTTAGAAGGAAATCCGCTTTACAATATAAAACTTTGGAACGACACTTCGACGGCGAAAGAATGCGAGCTTATCACAAACGCTGCGGGCGGACAAGATGAAGTTGTAAAGGAAGTTCAGAATTTTATTTTGCCAGGATTTACAGCTCCCAAAATTTTATGGCTCAAGCTGCACAAAAAAGAACTTTTTGAAAAACTTCATTACATAATGCTTCCCCATGATTATTTGAATTTTCTTCTTACTGGAAATTATGTGATGGAGCAGGGCGATGCTTCTGGAACTGCTTTGTTCAATTCAAAAGAAAAAAAATGGTCAAAAAAAATCTGCGCGGCAATCGATGAGTCGCTTTTTGAAAAACTTCCAAAAATTATTGCAAGCGATGAGCCTTCAGGATTTGTTTCAAAGGAAGCTGCTGACTGGCTTGGAATTCCAGAGGGCGCGCCTGTTTCTTCTGGCGGCGGCGACAACATGATGAGCGCGATTGGAACTGGAGCCGTAAAAAGCGGAACACTTACAATGAGCATGGGAACTTCTGGAACTTTGTACGGCTTTAGCGATTCTTCTGTTGCCGATCCTGCGGAAGGCATTTCTGGATTCTGTTCTTCTTCCGGCGGATATTTGCCGCTTCTTTGCACAATGAACTGCACGGTTGCTTCCGAAGAAATCAGGGCGCTTTTAAATCTTGATGTAAAGGAATTCGATGCTGAAGCTGAAAAGTCAAAGCCGGGATGCGAAGGCGTTTTTGTGCTTCCGTTTTTCAATGGAGAAAGAACTCCAAATCTTCCGCACGGAAAAGCAAGCATAACGGGACTTACCGTAGCAAACTGCAACCGGGCCAACATCGCAAGGGCGGCACTTGAAAGCGCAGTCTATTCAATGCGTGCAGGACTTGATTCATTTAAAAAACACGGCTTTACGCCAAAGGAACTTCGGCTGACTGGAGGAGGTGCAAAAAGCAAAGTGTGGAGGCAGATTGCGGCGGACATTATGAACCTTCCTGTAAAAGTTCCAGTTTCATCAGAAGCCGCGGCGTTCGGTGCTGCTCTTCAAGCTTTATGGTGCCTAAAAAAATTGCAGGGAACTCCAGTTTCAATGGAAAGCCTTGCGGAAACACACGTTGCGCTTGATGAATCCAAGACAACTTTGCCGAACGAAAAAAATGCTTTGGAATACAGCAAGGCATTTGAAGAATATAAAATTTTGGTGAACCAGCTTTCGCCATTGTACAAATAAAAAAAAGTTTGCGTTGCAGGCTTTAAAACAAAAAAAACTTAACAAATTTTTAGGAGGACTTATGTCATTTTTCAAAGGTTCAAAAGAATATTTTCCAGGAATCGGCCAGATCAAGTATGAAGGCCCGGAATCAAAAAATCCGCTTGCATTCAAATACTACGATGCTGAAAAAGTTGTAATGGGCAAAAAGATGAAAGACTGGCTCAAGTTCACAGTAGCCTACTGGCATTCTTTCTGCGCTGACGGAGGAGATCCTTTTGGAAGCGGAACACGCGAATTCACTTGGAAAACTCCAGAAGAAAAAGTTGACGCGGCATTTGAATTCATAACCAAGCTCGGCTGCGGATACTACGCCTGGCACGACCGCGACATCTGCCCAGAAGGAACAAGCCCTGCCGACAGCGAAAAAAAACTTTCACATATCACAGATCTTTTGCTTGAGCGTCAGAAAGAAACAGGCGTAAAACTTCTTTGGGGAACTGCAAACGTATTCAACAATCCGCGCTACATGAACGGAGCCGCAACAAATCCTGACTTCGATGTAGTTGCGCAGGCAGCAAGCCAGATAAAAGCCGCAATCGACAACACAATCAAACTCGGCGGAGCAGGCTACACATTCTGGGGCGGACGCGAAGGCTACATGAGCCTCTTGAACACAGACATGAAAGCAGAAAAAGAACACCTCGCCATGATGCTTACCTTGGCACGCGACTATGCAAGAAAACAGGGATTCACCGGCTGCTTCTACATCGAGCCTAAGCCAATGGAGCCGACAAAGCATCAGTATGACTATGACTCAGAAACTGTAATCGGATTCCTCCGCGCCCACGGACTTGACAAGGATTTCAAACTGAATATTGAAGCGAACCATGCTGAACTTGCAGGCCACGAATTTGCGCACGAGCTTACAGTCTGCGTAGACAACGGAATGCTTGGCTCAATCGATGCAAACCGCGGAGACCCTGTAAACGGCTGGGACACAGACCAGTTCCCGGTAAGCATTTACGAAACGACACAGGCAATGCTTCAGGTAATCAGAATGGGAGGATTCACAACAGGCGGACTCAACTTCGATGCGAAAGTCAGAAGAAATTCAGTTGCTCCAGAAGATTTGTTCATTGCGCACATCGGCGGAATGGACATCTTTGCGCGCGGACTTGAAAAAGCCGTTCAGCTTATCGAAGACGGACGCATTCCTTCAATGGTAAAAGAACGCTACGCAAGTTTTGAATCTGGCAACGGAAAAGCTTTCGCTGAAGGAAAACTCACACTTGATCAGGTCGCTTCACTTGCAAAGCCTTATGATCAGGTCGCAAAAACTTCCGGCAAGCAGGAGCTTTACGAGAATATCCTCAACCAGATTTGCCTTGGATAAATAAAAATATGCAGTCTTCGGAGTTTTCCCGATGGCTGCGTTTTTTCAATTCAATCGGGAAGCTCCCGAAACCAGCTTTTTGTAAATTTTATCTTCGGGAAAATCCCGATTGGTGTTTTTAGTCTAAGCGAGCATTCGGGAACGTCCCGAAGAATGTTTTTGTACTAGATGAATCTTCGGAATCATCCCGAAACTTATTTCTTGAAAAATTCCATTCTCGGGAAAATCCCGATTGCTGTTTTTAAACAGGCGAGTGTTCGGGAATTTTCCGAAGGTAAATTTCAGCATAATTCATTATTTGCAAAAACATTGTTTCTATTGTAAAATGGCTTCCATGGAAAAATCGATTCTCCCTCAGGACTTAACTGGAGTTCACATACATTTTGTTGGAATCAAGGGCACTGGAATGGCGGCTCTTGTGGAAATTCTTTCCGCCCGAAAAGCTATGATCACCGGCAGCGATGTTTCAGAAAGATTCTACACAGATGAAATTCTTGAAAAACTTGGAATCAAAGCTCTGCCGTTCAGCAGCCAGAATGTTACAGAAAAAACTCAGCTTGTAATTTATTCAAGCGCGTATTCACCTGAAAAAAATCCAGACCTTGCGCAGGCAAAAAAACTCGGCATTCCGCTTCTTTTGTACAGCGAGGCTTTGGGCGAAATTTCAAGAACTGCATTCAGTTGCGGAATTTGCGGCGTCCACGGAAAAACTACGACAACCGGTCTTGCAGGAACAATGCTAAAGGAACTTGACCTTCCGTCTCAAGTTTTAGCAGGAAGCATTATTTCTTCTTTTGGAAATTCCTGCACAATGACTTCATCGGAATTTTCAAATTCAGATTCAGCTGAAAAAAAATATTTTGTCGCTGAAACCTGCGAGTACCAGCGGCACTTCATGTCTTTTTGTCCGCAGAAAATAATTTTGACTTCCGTTGAAAGCGACCATCAGGATTACTATCCGACTTTTGCTGACATTCAAAATGCTTTCGTTGACTACATCTGCAAGCTTCCAAAAAACGGCGACTTGATTTTTTGCGCTGACGACAAAGGTGCTTGCGAAACAGCCGCTCTTGCAAAGAAAAAACGAAGCGATATAAATTTTATTCCCTATGGAGAAAACGCGGAAGGCGACTTTAAACTTTCGTTCGGAAAAGTTGAGGGCGGAAAACAATTCTTTACAATCGGAAAAACTGAATGCGCTCTTCATGTGCCGGGAAAACACAACGCAAGAAATGCAGCCGCGGCATTTGCTCTGTGCTGCGAGCTTTTAAAGACTGCCGGAAAAAATCCGCAGGAATATTTTGACAAGCTAAAAAATGGCCTTGAAAAATTTTCAGGCGGAAAACGCCGCAGTGAAATTGTTGGGCGCGCGAAAAATAAATTTGGGCAGGACATAATTTTTATTGACGACTACGGACATCATCCCACAGCGATAAAAACAACTTTGGCTGGATTCAGGCAGTTTTATAAAGACCACAAAATTATCGTTGATTTTATGAGCCACACTTACACGCGGACAGCGGCTTTGCTTGAAGAGTTCGCATCAAGTTTTGAAAGCGCGGACATGATCGTGATAAATAAAATCTACGGAAGCGCACGCGAAAAAGCGGACAGCACAACTGTAACTGGAAAAATTCTTGCCGAGCACGCAAAAAAATATCATCCGAATGTTGTCTATGCAAAAGAATTTGAAGAGGCCGCTCAAATCATAGAAAGCGAGTTGAACAAAAAATCTGATGCAAAAGACGGCTACGTTTTTGTTACAATGGGAGCCGGCGACAATTTCAAAGTCGGACAAATGGTTTTAAAAAAATTTAAAGTTTAGGAAAAATATATGAACAGCATGACAGGCTACGGCTTTAAAGAAGCTATTGTAGAAAACACGCAGATAAGCGTTGAAATAAAATCAGTCAATTCACGGTTCTTGGATTTGTCTGTAAACATTCCGTCTTTTTTGAATCCGCTTGAAGCAAGAATCAGAAAGACTGTAAGCGAAAAAATTGTCCGCGGAAAAATCGACTTGACAATCAGAGTTCGCGACAACAATTCAACAGCAAAAGTCAGCGCAGATCCAGCCGCCGCAAAAATGTACAGCGATGCGATTTTGGAAATTGCAAAAGCCTTGGGAAAATCAGAAGCTGAAATTCCTTTGAGCCTGATTGTTTCGCAGGAAGGCGTTTTGAATGTTTCCCACGAATACGATGCCGAATCTTATTGGAAAAAAATTGAAGGAATTTTTTCTGAAGTTCTTGAGCAATTTATAGAAGACAGAAAACGTGAAGGCGAAAATTTAAAAAATGATTTGCTTGAAAAACTTTCTACGCTTGATGACTGCGCCGCATTTTTTAAGAAGTGGCAGCCGGAAATGGAAAAAAGATTCCGCGAGCAAATTTCAGCAAAGTTCAAGGAGCTTCTTGCGGACAAGGCAGATGAAAACCGCATAATGTCTGAAACTGCGGCGATGATTGTAAAATACACAATCAACGAGGAAATCATCAGGCTTCAAAGCCACTTGCAGGCTCTCAGAAAAGAAATCAACGAAAATCCGGTTCCGGGTAAAAAAATCGATTTTATCTGTCAGGAAGCGAACCGCGAAATCAATACAATCGGAAGCAAAAATCAGTTTACAGAAGTCGGTGAAAAAGTAATTGACGCAAAGAACGCCCTTGAAAACATAAGAGAGCAGGGCAAGAATATTGAGTAAGGAGCTGTTATGAATTATAAAATTCCTCAGGGAAAAGAACTTAGAGTTGCCATAAGCGGAAAGTCTGGCTGCGGAAACACAACCGTAAGCACTTTGCTTGCGCAAAAACTGAATGTAAAACTTATAAACTTTACTTTCCGTCAGCTTGCGGCAGAAAAAAATCTTACGCTTGCCCAAGTAATCGAAAATGCAAAAACGGATGACAGCTACGACATTGCAGTTGACACAAGGCAGGTTGAACTTGCAAAAAAAGAAAGCTGTGTTCTTGGAAGCCGTCTCGCAATCTGGATGCTTAAAGAAGCTGATTTAAAAGTTTATCTTATTGCTGATGACAATGTCCGCGCGCAAAGAATTCTGAACAGAGAAGGTGGTTCACTTGAAGAAATAAAAAGTTTCACTGCGATGAGAGATTCAGAAGACAGCCGCCGTTACAAAAAACTTTACAACATCGACAACAGCAGTTTTGACTTTGCAGATTTAAAAATTGATACGGCTTTGTTTACTCCAGAGCAAATAGTAGAAAAAATTCTTTTGGAACTTGAAAAAAGAAATCTTATATGCGCGGCTGAATAATTTTTTTTTCATTTCAGTTGATGAAAAAAGCCTCGGAAAAATCCGAGGCTTTTCTTATATAAAAATTTACAAGTTTGAAACCAGCCATTCCTTGAATGAATCGTAATCTTTGCTCATTGGAATAGCGTTGTCAGGAAGAGAAATAACTTTTTCCAGACGCTCAGGAAGAGCAGGCTCTTGTCCGATTGCCTTGTAAACTGTCGCGCCGAATTTTGCAGGATGAGCAGTTTCAAGAATTATTGCAGATGCTTTTTTGTCTACAACAGATTTTGCCCAAGAAGGAACATTCGGTGTAAGACCAGGCTTTGTAAAATCATTTTTCTGGCCGTTTACAAGTTTTTCCATTTCTCCACCGCGAATATCATTCCATGCTTTCCAGGCAACTGCGCCGTGCGGATCTATTACGTATCCTGTTTTGTTTTTGCAGCTTTTAATTCCGTCAATAGTTCCTTCGTCATCTGTCCAATATGAAGCGAAAAGATTTCTTACTTGGTCAAGAGAATACATTGCGGCAATTCTTTCATAGTTGCTAGGCGCACCAACATCCATCGCATTGCTCAATGTTGCGACAGAAGGGCGAGTTTTGTATTCTCCGCTTGCAATCCAGTCCGGCACTGTATGGTTTGAATTTGTCGCGGCAACAAATCCAGTTATAGGAGCACCCATTTCACGCGCGATAAGCCCTGATGTAAGATTTCCAAAATTTCCGCTTGGAACAACAACAATTATCGCATCCCCTCCATTTTTGCTGTCAAACGGAATTCTCTTTTTTACAACGAGAGATGAATACATATAATAGAAAGATTGCGGCAAAAGACGGGAAATATTTATTGAGTTCGCGGAAGAAAGCCTGAACTTGGCTCTTAAGTCTTTATCTGTAAACGCAGTTTTTACAAGTTTCTGGCAATCGTCAAAAGTTCCCTTTACTTTTAATGCGCGGACATTTCCTGTGAAAGTTGAAAGCTGCTTTTCCTGCAATGGTGAAATTTTTCCGTCCGGATAAAGAATTGTAACGTCGATTCCCGGAACATTGTGAAACGCGCTTCCTACAGCAGAACCTGTGTCCCCGGAAGTTGCAACCAAAATATGAAGATTGTCATTTTCTGAGCGGTTGAAATATGACATCACACGCGCCATAAATCTTGCTCCGAAATCCTTGAACGCGCAAGTCGGTCCGTGGAAAAGCTCAAGCACATAAGTTACAGGATCAATCGGAACAACTTTTGAAGAAAACGGATAGCAGTCCTGAATTATAGATTCCAAGTCAGTGTCTGGAATTTCGTTTTCAACATAAGATTTTGCCATTTCGTAGGCAATTTCGCGGAATGAAGGTTCTGGATTGCGCTCCAAAAATGAATTTTCAAGACGCGGAAATTCAGTCGGCATATAAAGTCCGCCAGTTTCTGCATTCATTCCATTCAAAACCGCAGTTCTAAAATCAACACTAACTTTTTTATCTCTTGTATCTGTATATTTCATAAAATTCCTCAGCAAAAATTATTTTCAAAGTATATCAATGATTATAAAATTTTACAACAGCACGGAAAATACAATAAGTGAAAGATTGTAGACAAAATGAGCCGCAAACGAAGGCGCAATTGAAGCCGTTTTTATTCTGCAAATCCTTAGAACCGCGCCGCAAAAAGCCGCATTGCAAACAGAAATCCATCCTAAATATCTGTGGGCAAGCGCAAAAATTAAAACTGAAAATATTTCCACTGGAATTTTCCATTTTCCCAAAAGCGAATTTAAAGTTTCTGGAACAAACTGACGGTAAACGGCTTCTTCAAAAAAAGCTCCAGCCGCCAATGTAAAAATCAGAAAAATCCAAGACGAAAAATTTTCAGGATTTTTTAATAAAATTTCAGTTTGAGCGGAAGAAATTTTAAATGCAAAACAAAACGCATGGACGGCGGCAAAAATCAGCATTAAAAAGCCAAGCGTGAGCGCGCCCCATTTCAATGAATTTACAAGCAAAATAAATTTTTCATTCGCGGATTTTTTTTCGCATTTGTTTTCCATTTTAAATTGAATTTGAAGAATCGCCGCAATAAAAAATTCAGCCAGAACAGAAAAAGAAAATTCTTCGCTTAAATATGCTCCTTTGTCTGCAAAAATCGGCGGAATCAGCAAAAAAACAAAAACAACTAAAAACTCTGCTAAAATGTATCTTTTTTTCATTTTGGTATGTTATACTATCAAGAAACTGCAAAATTTACTATAATAAATACGTAATCGCATAAAATTCTTGGAGGTGGTTTTGTGCCTGCTGTAATTTCCGCAATTATAATTCTTGCTTTTATTTTTGCGCTTTTTAAATTATACAAAGCTTCAACTGAAAAAATGAATTTCTTTTCAAAGGGTTTTGACTACGGATTCAAGCATTCTGAAATTTCCGCGCTCTGGCAGCTTGCAAAAAAATGCGGAATTGAAGAGCCGCTTTCGCTTTACATTTCTGAAAATTCCGTGAACAGATGCATTTCTTCAGTAATCGAAGAGGCAAAGCAAAAAGGCGCGGAAGATTCAACACAAGTCCAGGCGTTTCTTGAAAAACTTTACAAATTCAAAACGCGCGTAATTCTTGACAAGGAAAACAAACGCGGAATCGAAAGCACAAAATCGCTTGATGCAAACCAAAAGCTAAGCGTCATTTTAAAAGGCAAAGGCGTTTTTAAGTCGCGCATTTTAAACAATGGAACTCAGCTCATAATTCTTCTTCCGTATCAAATTTCAAAGCAGTCCAAACGACCGGAATTTCTTCCTGAATCTGAATGGGACGGAAAAGAAATTTCAGTTTACTTTTGGCGCAACGGAGACGCAGGCTACGCGTTTGACACAAAAGTTATCGGAACTGGAATTTTCAGAAGCGACAAAGCTTTGTTTTTAATGCATTCAACAAAACTCGACCGAACTCAAAAACGCCAGTCAATAAGATGCAAATGCGAAATTTACGCGCAGATGTACATTGTTCAGCAAGGCGAAAAAATCGAATACGACAAAGTTGAAACTGCGCCCGGCTACAAATGCCTGCTTGAAGACATAAGCGAAGACGGAGCGATGATAAGAATCGGCGGAAAAGGAAAAGCAAATGTCCGCATAAAAATTCAGTTTGAAATAAACGGCGCGCTCGTTGTCATGCACGGCGTAATCCGGGCAGTTGAGTGGAACAGTCAGCTTGGACAGTCAAGAATTCATTTTGAATGCACGCACATTGAAAAAAGCATGAGGAACACAGTTCTTGCGTTTGTTTACAACGTGATTCCGCCGGAGCAAAAAGAAATTCATCAGGCGATTGAGCAGGCTTCTTCGGAAGAAAATCAGACTCAGGAAGAAAACAGCGCGGAAAAAAATATTCAGCAGGAAAATTCAAGCCAGTAATTTTTGAGGCAGCCGGAATGTATAGAAATTTTTCTATATATTTTATATATTTATCAAAGAAGATTTGCTATGAAAAAAATTTTATTTAAACAAATATTTTTAGTTGCTCTTTCAGTCTGCGGATTTTGCTATGCGCAGGAATCTTATATGTCTGATTTTTACAAAGGAAACTTGATTGAAAAAAAGCAAGTTGTTGAGTCGGCAAGCGCTGCTGGAGATTCTTCAATTGCAATCGCATCACTTGACTTTTCAATTTCCGCTTATGACGCACTTAGCTCGGACGCTGATTTTATAAACCTTGCGGAAACTTCTGTAAAATCGCTTACAGCAGGAAACAGCAAAGGCAAGGAAAAAATCATTGCTGAAAAACTTAGGACAATCTTTAAAACTTTCAGCGATTCAAAAATAAAAATCGCAGTGATTGACGCATTTTCTGTTTTTCAGTCGCCTGAAAATCTTTATCTTGTAAATGACTTTTTCTACAGCAAAATGCAAAAATCGCAGGAAATGGACGAAGCTCTTTTAAAGGCAATTCTTTTCATGGGCTCCTACGGAAATTCCGCATCGTTCAATATGCTTTTTATTGCTGACATTCTCGATGTCTGGCCGTCTTACAGCGCAATTTTAGCTTCATCTTACGGCGGACTTGCAAACGAAAGCGAAAAGGAAATTCTTCAGTTTTTGTCAACAGTTCCAATTGAAAAAAAGATTCTGATTTTAAAAAGGCTTGATGAAAATCCAAAAATTTCAAAAAAAATTTGCGGAGAAGCTGCAGAAAACGCATTGTCATCAGTTATATATAATATTGAAGGAGCAAAACCTGATTTTTCAGGAAGCAAGCTGGATTTGACTCTTGTCTGCCTTCAAGTTTTTTCTGACACACAATGGACCAGAGCCGCGTCTTTGATTGCTTCGTGCTTTAACGGAATTAAGCAAGAATATGAAAACGGAAATCTTTCCGATGAAGATTTTTCTTCTACAATAAAAAATATAGCTTCTGTTTCTTCTGCGGAAACTTCTTCGGCGCTTTCATCTTATCTTGATTTCCTGAACAAGCAAACTGAAAAAAATCTGCCTCCTAGCAAAGCCGTTGTGCTTTCTTTAATCAATTCTTTGGGGGACATGGGCGACAAGGCCGCTTTTGACAGCCTGCTTTATGCAACTTATCTTGATTATCCAGAGGAGGTTATAGCTGCCGCAAAAAATGCCCTTGCAAAATTAAAGTGGTAGATTTTTTTAAAGAAAATTTTCTAAGTCCTTTTGTTTTGGCAGCGGTAATATTCTGCATTTTTATTTACTCAGGCTTTTTAAAATGCAAAGAGCGTTTTCCATACAAAAGCCTGATTCCTTTGGAGCAAATCGACACAGCGTCCGGCATAGTTTGCTCCAATCCTTCAAAAATTTCTTCTGGAAAATCTTATATCTTAAAAGTAAAACTTAATTCTGTTTCAGGAGAAATTTCCGGCGCGAAAATAAATTCACAAGCATCTGGAAAAATTTCCGTTCTCGTTCCTGCAAAAATCGTTGAATCTTTATATCCCGGAAAATTGTATTCATCTTCAAAAAATGGAGTAATTATCGAAGAAGGAGAAGCTGTAACATTTTATGGAAAATTTTCAAAATCATTTTTTTCAGCAGAAAACGCAGAACAGCTAGAGCAGCCTCCTTCATTAAAACAAAAAATTTTCAGGTTCAGAACTTTTTGCAAACTTGCTTTTAAAAGGCTTATGTACGGCTGGGGAAGCGCAGGCGGTTTTATTTTGGCTTTGCTTTCCGGCTCAAGAGAATACACGGACAGCTCCTTATGCGAAACATTCAGAAATGCAGGGCTTTCCCACGTTCTTGCATTGAGCGGAATGCATCTTTCATTTTTTTCAGCAATTGCCGGCGGAACTGGAAAAAGAATTCTTGGAAAAAAATTTGACTTTTGGCTTAGGCTTTTTGGAATTTTATTTTTTGTATGGTTTGCAGGACTTTCGCCTTCGTTGTTCCGCGCATTGCTTTGCTCATTAATTCTGCTTTTCTGCGGAATTTTCTTTTGTGTTGAAGTAAATTTTTTCAAGGTTCTTTGCTTTGTGTTTTTGCTTCATTGCATGATTTTTCCCGATGACATTTTTTCCGCAGCGTTTATACTTTCTTATGGCGCGCTTGCAGGAATTCTTCTTTTTGGAAACGCATTCAAACGCATTTTTCAATCTTTTTTTCCGAAACAAATTTCAGATTCACTTTCTGCTTCTGCCGGTGCCCAGAGCGCGACATTTCCTGTGAGCCTTGCGCTTTTTAAATCAGCAGCTCCCGGAGGAATTCTTGCTTCTGTTGCAGTTTGTCCTCTCGTAAGCATATTTTTGACCGCGGCAATGGTTGCAATTTTGTTTTCTTTTATGATACCTTTTCTTTCTCCGTTCTTTGGAGCTATAATGAATTTTCTTTATCAGATAATAAAATTGACGGCAGAACTTTTTGCGCTTTTGCCGCTTGTGGAATTTTAACTTTTTGGAGTAAACATGAATCATCCTGATTACAATTCGCCGTCTGAATTAAAAGCTTTTCTTGAGCAGGCTGGAATGGCAATGCAAAAAAAATTCGGCCAGAACTTTATGATAAATCAGTCTGCAAGAGAAAAAATAGTTTCCCTTCTTGAATTGAAAAAAAACGAGCTTGTATGGGAAATCGGTCCCGGGCTTGGCTGCATGACAGAGCTGATTCTTTTAAGCGGCGCAAATCTTGAAGTCTTTGAAATCGACAGAGGCTTTATTTCTATATTAAAGCAGTTTTTTAAACAGCAGGAAAAATCAGGGCAGTTTAAAATTGTTGAGGGCGATGTTTTAAAAAACTGGAAAAAAGCATTCACTGAAAATCCGCAAAAGCCTGCAAAACTTTTTGGAAATCTTCCATATAATATTGCGGCGACTTTTATTGCCGATACAATCACAGAAAATGTTGTGTTTGAAAAATGTGTTTTTACAGTTCAAAAAGAAGTTGCCCAGCGGATGGCAGCAAAAAAAGGCACTGAGAATTATTCGGCATTTAGTGTTTTATGCCAGTGGGGTTACAATGTAAAACTGGATCTTGTTCTTGGCTCCAGCAGTTTTTGGCCGCGTCCTACAGTTTCCTCCCAAGCAGTTATTATGACAAAAAAAGAAAAGCCTTTCAGCGGAAACTCTGCGCTCTTTGTAAAAGTCGTCCATGCTCTTTTTTCAGCAAGAAGAAAAACTATCCAGAACAACATAAAGCCTCTTCTTGCGGAAAATATTTCAGCGGAAGAATTTTTTGAAAAATGCGGAATCTCTAAAACTGAACGCGCGGAAAATTTGGCAGTAGAGGATTTTATAAGAATTTCAGATATGTTGAGCCAACTCAAGCAATCTGATAAAATACAACAAGAGGCTTGAAAAATGACAGCGGAACAAATTGCAGAAAATTTTGAATCAGTTAGAAATCAAATAAAGGAAGCTGAAAAAAAATCAGGCAGAAATGAAGGCTGCGTAAAACTTTGCGCTGTAAGCAAATTTCATCCTGCAGAAGCTGTCTTGGCCGCATTAAAAACTGGACAGACGCTTTTTGGCGAAAACCGTGTGCAAGAAGCCTTTGCAAAATTCACGCAGATAAATTCAGTTTCAAAAATAAAACCTGAGCTGCATATAATCGGAAGCCTTCAGACAAACAAAGTAAAAAAAGCAATTGAAATCGCGTCTTGCATTCAATCCGTAGACAGAGAAGAGCTTTTGGCGGAAATTGAAAAACAGTGCGCAAAAATTGAAAAGAAAATCGAAGTGTTCTTTGAAATTCACACTGGCGAAGATTCAAAAAGCGGCTATAAAGAAAAATCTGTTTTGCTGAAATCCGTAGAAAACTGCGCAAATGGAATTTATCCGCACATTGTTCCAAAAGGCCTTATGACGATGGCGCCTTTTACTCAGGACGAAAAACTTATCCGCGCTTCTTTTTCAGAATTAAGAAACTTAAAAGATGAACTGAATAAAAATTTCCCTTCGCTTGAAATAAACGAGCTTAGCATGGGAATGAGCGGCGACTATAAAATTGCAGTTGAAGAAGGAAGCACATTGGTCCGAATTGGAACGGCTTTGTTTGGAGAACGCGACTATTCTTAGCGGAATGAAAAATTTTCATTTTATTTTGACTGTTTTTATTTTGTCTCTTTTTTTACCGTTGCAAGTTTTTTCGCAATCTTCGGAAAACACAGATACAACTCCAGAACCATACGCCGAAAATGAATTTCCGCAGTGGTCAAAAGATTTGCGGCGGTTTGAAATTGTTTCACTTGGAGCAGTTCCGTTTGTCGCAATCAGTGTGAATTTGGGCTACAGCGCATACCAATATTTTTCTGGAAACTCTTCAACTTTTGAAACTCCTTTTACAAAAGGAACTTCTTTTACGGAAGGGGAGCAGATGAAAATTTTTTGCGCTTCAATTGGCGCGGGCGTGATTATTGGATTTTCAGATCTTGCGATAAATCTTGTAAAACGCCACAACGAAAAAAAACGTCAACAGAAAATTCTTGAAAGCCACGATCAGATTATAGTAGTTCCGTTTCAGGAAAGCGAAAATACAAAAAATGAAAATTTAAATTCGGAGCAATAGATGTCTTTTTTTACAAACAAAGTTCCTCCAACATACAAAGGCGAAATCCGGCTAGACAAATATATTGCGTCTCTTCCAAACGGAATGAATAGAAGCAAACTGAAAAGCGGAATTGTCTGCATTCAAGTAAACGGAAAAAAACAAAAAATTTCGTGCCAAGTAAAGGCAAACGATATAATCGATATTCAGTGGGAAGAAAATGTTCCAGACAATATTGAGCCTGAAAATATTCCGCTTGATATTATTTATGAAGATGAAAATGTCTGCGTTGTAAACAAAAAACAGGGAATGGTGACTCATCCTGCCGCTGGAAACTGGAAAGGCACTTTGGTGAACGCGCTTTTGTATCACTGGGGAAGAGAATCGATTCCAGAACTGAAGGAAGGTCAAGTTTCAAAAATTCTTTCGAATCGCAGGCCGGGAATTGTTCACAGGCTGGACAAGGAAACTTCCGGCATAATCATAACTGCAAAAAATCACGACACAGAAGAATTTCTTTCAGCGCAGTTTAGAAACCACAGTTCAATTGTAAAAGAATACATTGCAATCTGCATAGGACGCCCCCAGCATCAGCACGGAATCATTCAGACAAACATAATCCGCGACCCAAAAGAAAGGAAAAGATTCAAAGCTGTAGTTGGCACGGAAGAAGGAAAGCCAGCCGAAAGCTACTACGAGTGCATAAGCTGCTACGGAGAATATTCCCTGATGAAAGTTCGGATAAACACAGGAAGAACCCACCAAATAAGGGTGCACATGAAATACCTGAACTGTCCTATTTTAGGAGACGGAATCTATGCGCATCAGGATAAAAAATTTCCAAAAGCAACTCTCATGCTGAATGCAAGGCTTTTGAAAATAAAAATTCCGGGAAAAGAAGAACTTTCAACTTTTAAATCTCCAACACCGGAACGTTTTATAGAAGTTATGAAAGTTTTAAAGCGCGACTACACAAAAGTAATTCTTCCAAAGGACAAGTAACAGACAATGGATGCAGAAAAACAGATACAGATTGTCATTGAGCCGTCGAAAGAAAATCCGTTTGTTGTTATAAAAAAGCCTCGTGGACTTCCGAGCGCGCCGCTTTTTGAAGGGGACGAATGCGCATTTACTCAGGCTGCAAAACTGTACCCATATCTTTTAGAAGTTTCCGGGAAAAAAGAAATAGAGCATGGGCTTGTGCATAGAATCGACACGGAAACAGAAGGCTTGCTTTTAATCGCTGCAACACAAGAAAGCTACAATGCGTTTATAAATTTTCAGCGTGAAGGGAAGTTTTTAAAAGGTTATTCCGCAAAATGCCAGAAAATCGAAAATGCACTTGAAGGATTTCCTCCAGCTGAATTTTTACTAGAAAACAAATCAGATAGTATAAAAAAATACACAGTTTCTTCAAAATTCAGACCTTTTTCCTTAAAATCATCTCAAGTGCGTCCTGTAACGAGCAATTCTGGAAAGGCTGCGCAGAAAAAATGCAGTGAAAAAATTTACACAACAGAAATCCTTTTGGACACAGACAAGCTTTTTGCAAAATGTTCTATAAAAGAAGGCTTTCGACACCAAGTAAGATGCCATTTGGCTTGGCTTGGTTTTCCTGTTTGCGGAGACAAACTTTACAATCCGCTTTGCAGCCAAAATGAAGAAATGCAGTTTTTTGCAGATTACTTAAAATTTCCGCATCCTTTGACCGGCGAAGCAGTCGAATGTTCTTATAATGTAAAAATTCAATGATTATCGAGTCAAGCCCGATAATGACAATAAAACATTCAATCTGCTATTGCGTTGCCATACTTGATACAGCAACCTTGCTAAAAAAAAACAATTTTTTTTCTGTATCTTATTGACTTACATAAAAATGTTGTTTATATTTTCAGTTACCGATTATTCGGTAACACTATAGGCAAACATGGAAAAGAAGAAGAATTCAACCAGAGACAAAATCATTCAGTCAGCATTCTCTTTTTACGATATGCTTTTTTTTGAGAGAATTTCACTTTCAAAAATCGCTGCAAAAGCCGGCATTACGAAACCTGCTATTTACAAGCATTTTAAAAGCCGCGAAGACTTGGAAAACGCAATGAAGTCTTTAATTCTTAGCGATATTGCGGACACAATAAAAGAATGCGGGCAAGATAAAAAC
Source organism: uncultured Treponema sp. (assembly GCF_934725225.1). NCBI lineage: Bacteria > Pseudomonadati > Spirochaetota > Spirochaetia > Treponematales > Treponemataceae > Treponema > uncultured Treponema sp. The sequence goes on along the minus strand of NZ_CAKVAM010000005.1, from coordinate 209,558 downwards.
GAAGGTTATATTCTTGAAAAAGTCATAGTTCTTCTTTGCAACAAAAAATCATATTTCTATTTTATACTTTCAAATTCTCTTGAGTTCAGCATTGACAATTTTTTAATTGAAATAGAAAAGCACAATATTTCAGATTTAAATTTGGAAAATATTTTTGACAGCTGCGGAAAAATTGCGGACATTGAAATTTACAAAAAAGTTCTTTATGTTTCCGCCACAATGATTTTCTTCCAAGGCGCAAGAGATTTTACTCTGCTGGACAAAAAAATTTCTGATTCAGATGAAAATATTCAGGAATATGCGGAAAAACTTTCCAAGTTCATTATGTTCGGCGGACTTGGACATGACATAAAAAACACTGACGCGCTCAGGCTTTCCCAGCTTGACCTTCTTTGCAGCAAGGAAATTCAGTCTTTAAAAGAGCCTTGCAAATTTTTTACAGCAATCGGAAACGTTGTGCGCCGTGTTGGATTTTCAAAAACCACAATTGAAGAGCTTGCAAAAGAACTTGGGCTTGCAAAAAGCAGCCTGTACACAAATTTCAGCTCAAAAAAAGAAATGTTCGAAGCTCTTATAAAGGAAGAATGTTTAAATCTGTTTCATGTTATCAGGCAGAATCTTCTTTACGCAAAAAACAGCGCGGAATGCATCTACATTTTTATGGAAACTGAAATCGAATTTTTCCTAAAGAGAAAAGGATTGCTTTATGTTTGTCGCTGGCTCACGTTCCAAAATTCAAAAGATGATTTTAAAATCAAGGCAATGCACGAAAAAAGAGAAAAGACAATTGGCAAAGACGAGCAGCTTGACTTTACATCTTTTATTCTCAACGCCGACATTATAACTCAAATTCCAGACTTTGGAACTCCAAAGATGGATGTGCAGATTATGTTCTCATGGATTTTCCATGTTCCGATTTTTTTCCTGCTGCACAATGATCTTCATGATTTTCCAGATGAATCGGTTCACGCCGCGATAAAAGATTTTTTTTATTATATGGAAAAGGGAATTAATTTTATTGATAATAAAGAAAATAATATTTCAGGAGGAAAGAAATGATTTTCAGCAAAAAGACATTTTTTAAGATTTCAGTCTTGCTTGCTATGTCTGGAGCTTTTGTCTTTGCGCAGGAAGCCAAGACGCAAAATGAGTCTGACAAAAAAACTGTAAAATTGACACTTTACGAAGCCGTGGATTACGCGCTTGAACACAGCCATTCGCTCAAGACCGCCGACATTGACCTTGAAATCAAGGAACGCGCCGGAAAGAACGCCTGGAATGTTTTGCTTCCGACAGTTCAGGCAATGGGAACTCTCAACAGAACTACAGATATTTCTTCAAATTTGTCGGGAACAAACACAATGATGAAACTTCACGGACTTCCTGAAATTGAAGAGACAGAAAGCATGAAGTGGACAGGAATTGCGAGCCTTTCAGTTGACTGGAATTTCAGCCTTGCAATGATTCAGCAGATAAGAGCTGCAAAAGCTGGCTACGAAGCCGGAAAAATCAGTTATGAGCAAAGCCTTGTTGAAACAGAAGTAAATGTAAAAAAACTTTTCTACGGACTTCTCTTGCAGCAGGAAAATTTAAATTTGCAGAAAACAACTCTTGAAAATTCAAGAAGACGCATGGTTCAGGCAGAAGCGAACTTTAAAAATGGAATGGTTCCAGAACTTTCAATGCTCCAGGCGCAAGTTACATACCAGAATAAAAGCCCTGAAGTTGCCCAAATGGAACGTGAATTCCGACAGCAGCTTGATACTTTTGCATTCCTTTTGGGACTTCCAGTTGGAACAGACATTGTTTTGCAAGGAAGCATTGAGCCTTTTTATGTTGACTTGCACTACGACACTCTTATTGAACGCTACGGAAACAACAGCCTAGACCTTCAGTCAATTGACAAGAACATTGAGCAGCTTCAGCGCAACCTTGACGCTTTAAATCTTAGCACTTACACACCGTTTTTCAATCTCAGCTACGGATTCAAGCCTATGCTCACTGATTTTCTTGACGCAGACAAAGGCGGATTCCCTACAGGCGGAGATTGGACAGATTCAGGCTTTATAAGCTTTACAATCGGATGGAACCTTACAAACATTCTTCCGTTCTCGTCAAACAGGCAGCAGGCAAAAGACTTGCAGGCAAATCTTGACAAGCTCAAGGTAAGCAGAGAAATGCTTCTTGAAAACCAGAAAATGACTGTCCGCAAATCTGTAGACACTTTGATTCAGGCGCGCGAGCAGATTCAGTCCATGAACAGAAGCATAACACTTGCCCAGCGTTCTTACGACATGACAGTACGCGCTTACCGCAACGGAACTACAGAACTTCTTGATGTGCGCGACGCAGAAAATCAGCTTAACACTGCAAAGCTCGGACTTGCAAACCAGAAGTTCAACTATATTTCAGCATTGCTTGACTTGGAAACAACTCTTAATACAAAACTCACCGGAGGAGAAAAATAAAATGAAAAAAACAAGCGCAAAACTACCTTTTATTTTGATGGCAGCGGCAATCTTGTCATCCGCATTGGTTTCCTGCAAGGGAAAATCAGAAAAAGCAGCAAAGGAAGAAGAAACTGAAACAATCTACGCTGTAAACGCAGACATTGTTCAGGCCGGAAACCTTGACGACTACTTGGAATTCGGCGGAGATGTTTCTTCTGTTTCCGCAGTTGACGTTTACCCAGACGCGGCAGGAAAAATTTCCCGCATAAGAGTTGCTGTAGGAGACCTTGTAAAAAAAGACCAGATTATCGCTTATGTTGACCCAAGCCGCCCGGGAATGAACTACAGCGAAAACCCGGTAAAAGCTCCGATTTCAGGAAGAGTAACTTCATTTCCGCCTACAATCGGAACAATGGTTAGCCAAGGATATTCAATTGCAAAAATCAGTGACACAGACGAGCTTCAGATAAAGGTAAATGTAGCAGAACGCTTCATCAGCAGAATCCGCGAAAACCAGACTGCTGTTGTAAGTTTTGACGCATATCCTGGAGTTGAATTTAAGGCACGCGTTTTTGAAGTTTCGCCGGTTTTGGACACAACAAGCCGTACAATGCTTGCAAAGCTCAAGGTTGAGCCAGCCGACTCAAGAATAAAGGCAGGAATGTACGCCCGTGTAAAGCTCATCACCGACACAATCGAAGGAGCCGTTGTTGTTCCAAATGACGCCATTGTTTACCGCGACGGTAAGCCTTATGTATTTACAGCAAAATCAGAAAATGCGGAATCCAGCGTAAACATGGTTTCTGTAAAAGAAGGTCTTTCCGTAGACAATAAGACAGAAATTCAGGAAGGCCTTAAAGAAGGAGACGTTATAATTGTAAAGGGACAGTCTCTTTTGAGCGACGGTTCCAAAGTAAAGATTCTTTCAATTTCTGGAAAAGCAGTTGAAAGCAAAACCGAAAACAAGGACTAAAATATGACATTTTCAGAAAAATGTGTAAATAAACCAGTAACAACACTGCTGATCTTTTTTATAATGGTCGCGCTGGGTATTTTCTGTATATTCGATATGCCGGTAGATATGTATCCAGACATGGACTTGCCGTATATGCTCGTTTATACAGCTTACGATGATGCAGGCCCGGAAGAAGTAGAACAGAGCCTTACAAGAACAATGGAAAGCTCACTTTCTGGACTTAGCGGACTTAAGAAAATGCAGTCTCAGTCGCAGTCTGGAGCAAGCATTATATTTCTTGAGTTTGACTACGGAACAAACCTCGACACAGCGGCTATAGAAATCCGCGACAAGATTGATATTGTTCGAAGCTATTTGCCAGAAGATGCAGATTCTCCAATTACACTTAAGCTTGACCCTTCCATGATGCCTATTATGAACATTGTAGTTCAGGGCGACTTGACCCCGGAAGAGCTTAGAACAATCGCCGAGGACACAATCCAGCCGCGTCTTGAGCAGCTTGATGGAGTTGCTTCTGCAAACGTTATCGGCGGACGCGAGGAATCTATAAACGTAGACATTCCTAGAGACCGACTTGAAGCCTACGGACTTTCAATTTCTACAATCGCACAGATGATTGGAGCGCAGAACGTTCAAAGCTCAGGCGGAACAATCACTTCAGGCGATAAAAACTATACTATTAAAACAAGCGGAAAATACAAAAGCTTGGAAGATCTCAAGAACACGGTAATCACTTACAAAGCGGACTCTTTGGACAGCTCAAGGCTTGTTACAGTAAAGCTCCGCGACATTGCCGATGTCTATGACGGCTACAAAGATGAAAGCACTCTTGCGTATTTGGACGGAAAGCCTTGCGTAATGCTTATGATTCAAAAGCAGAGTGGAAAAAATTCCGTTACAGCCGCAAAAAATGTAAGAAAGGCTATTGTAAAGCTCAAGGCGGATCTTCCTGCTGGAGTTGAGCTTGTAGAAACTTCAAACACAGTAGATATTATTGAACAGACAATCAATGAAGTTGTTTCTTCTGTTGTTCAGGGCGCACTTCTTGCAGTTGCAGTTTTGTTTATATTCCTGCGCTCTCTAAAAAGTACATTTATCATCGGACTTTCAATTCCGATTTCAGTATTTGTAACACTCATGCTCATGTACTTTAAAGGCATGACAATAAACATGATTTCCATGGCTGGACTCCTCCTTGGAATCGGTATGCTTGTAGACAACTCAATCGTTGTTCTTGAAAACATCTACGCTTACCGCCAGAGAGACGCCAAGCCAAAAGTAGCGGCAATTCTCGGAAGCCAGGAAATGGTAACTTCCATAACCGCTTCAACTTTGACATCTGTATGTGTTTTTCTTCCGATGATTCTCTTTAGAAAAAAACTCGGAATCATGGGACAGATGTTCGACAGCCTTGCCTACACAATTATTTTCTCATTGATTTGCTCGCTGATTGTTGCGATTGCCCTTGTTCCGGTTCTTTGCTCAAGCTACCTTAAAATCGACAAGATTGTTGACGAAAGAAAAAGCGGAATCGGCTACGGAATAAACCAGGCATTCAACAAATTCTTCCTGAATCTCGACAACGGATATGCAAAGGGAGTCCGCTTTGTTCTTCACCACAGAAAGACATTTATCATAGTTCTTGTATGCTGCTTTGTCCTTTCTATAGTGAGCGTAAAATTCGTAGGCTTTATCTTTATGCCGGAATCCGCTTCAAATACAGTTGGAATTGAAGTTGAGCTTCCAATGGGAACAACGCTTGAAGTTACAGAAGACACCTTGAGAACACTTGAGGAAATCGGAAAAAAAGAGCTTGTCGGCGTAAAATACACATCTGTAACAGTCGGCGGAACAAGCGTAATTTCCGCAAGCTCTGAAACAAACACAGGTGCAATCACTTGGACTTTGTATGAAGCCAAAGAACGTGAAAAAGGCTGGGACAACGAAAAGTCTGCAAAAGACAAGCTTAGAAAGTACTTTAACACGATTCCAGGCGCAACACTTTCATTTGCAACAAATTCGAACAGCGCGTCTTCTGGAGAAATGAGCATCGACATCCGCAGCAACGACCTTGATCTTGTGCGCAACACAGCTGCTCAGGTTGAAAAAATTCTTAAAGAGCAGGCGACTGAACTTGTAACAGAAGTTTCAAGCGATGTTGAAGATGGACTTCCTCAGGCAGAAATTGTAGTTGACCGCGACAGAATGTACGAGCTTGGCTTGAACATTTACAATGTAGGCTCTGAAATCAATGCCGCAATCAATGGAAAAACTGCCAGCCGCTACACAAAGCTTGGAGACGATATTGACGTTATTGTCCGCCTTGCAGAAAAAGACAAGAAAAAACTTGCAGACCTTGACCAGGTTTCTGTAGTGAATTCAATGGGACAGAGAATTCCTCTTTCAAGCTTTGCACGTTACGAGGAAAATCTTTCGCCTGTTACGATTCTTCGTGAAGATCAGTCAAGAATTGTCCATGTTACAGCAAAGCCAGTTTCCGGCGTTTCCCTAGATGTTGTTCAGACAGGACTTTTAAAGATTATAAACGACAACATTCCAAAAGACGACGCTGTAACAATCTCCATAAGCGGAGACTACGAAGACATGATGGAAGCTGTTGTTAACTTCGGCGCAATTATTATTCTTGCCGCGGCATTGGTTTTCATTGTCATGGCAAGCCAGTTCGAATCATTGATTGACCCGTTCATTGTTATCCTTACAATTCCATTCTCGTTCATCGGAGTTATGATGACTTACGCAATGGTCAACCAGCGTCTTAGTGTTGTTACAATCATGGGTATGCTCGTTCTGGTCGGAACAATCGTTAACAACGGTATTGTTCTTGTTGACTACACGAACCTTTTGCGAAAACGTGGCTATGAACTTGAGGAAGCTTGTGTTGAAGCCGCAAGAAACAGACTTCGTCCAATCTTGATGAGTACGCTTACAACAGTTATTTCTCTTGCTCCAATGGCGTTCTTCCCGGGCGAAGGCTCAACTTCAATGCAGCCGATTTCTCTCACAACATTCGGCGGAATGACATTCGGTTCAGTAATGACACTGTTCCTTATGCCTTCTATTTACTACATCATAAACTCAAGAAGAATGAAAAAAGCCGCAAAAAAGGCTGCCAAGAAAGAAGCTCTTCAGCAAAAGAAGCTTGAAGCCCTTGAAGCAAACAACGCTTAGTTTTTGGTTGGAGGAAAATTATGGCTGATGAATACGAAAAAAATATCCAGCGTGTGCGTGTTGAAATAATCTGTTCCCAGGCATTGGAAGAAGACTTTGCCGAGGAATTTGAAAAAAACAAAGTAGGCAAGCACTACACAAAAATTTCCCCTGTAATGGGAGCAGGCTACAGCAATCCTCACTTGGGAGACGCAGTCTGGCCGCAGCTCAACACAATGTACATAATCTACTGTAGCGAGGAAGAAGCTGAAAAAATCAAGCAGATTGTGGTCAAACTTAGAAAACTCTTTATTACAGAAGGAATCGGCTGCTTTATAGGAAGCGGAACTGAAATCTAAAAATTAAATCCTGCTGGTAAAAACTGGCAGGATTTTTTTTACTTTAAAACTGATTGCAAATAAAAAATCTTAATGGTAAACTTTTTCCTAAATTTCTCACTGGAGAGCAAAGATGGAAAATTACTGCATAATGGTGCAGACTGGGAGCGAGGAAAAGTTCAAGGAAGAGGCGGCGGCTAAGCTTTCAGAAACAGAAAAAAGCAGCAAAGTTCAGTTTTACTTTTTCAAGAAAATGATGCGGACAAGCAAAGGAAAAACTTTTGAAGAGCCTCTTTTTCCCGGATACATTTTTTTAGAGGCGGATTCCTTGGACACAGAGTGCGTTTCAACATTAAAAACAGTAAAAAATTTCTATCACTTTTTAAGGTCCAACAGCGACATAACAGAACTTAAGGGAACTGACCTTGCGGTTGTGGAGCAGTTCAAGCGGTGCGGCGAGCGACTAGGCTTTTCAAAGCTATATTTTGAGCCGGGCAGAAAAATCGTAGTCGTAGAAGGACCTCTGCAAGGACTTGAAGGAAAAATAATCGCAGTCAACAAAAAAAGATGCCGCGTAACAATCCAGCTAGACATGATGCCCAACGTAAAAAAAATCGACCTTATGTACGACCTCGTTCAGCCGGTGTAAAAAAAAGTTTATTTTCGGAAGTTTTTTGGAAAAAATAAAAAAGCAGCCAGTCATTCCTGCGTAAGGAAAACTGGCTGCCGTTGCTGTGCTATTCGAGTTTTGCCCCGAAAATGTCTTATGCTACTGTTATTACAGAATCCGTGTTCGCAGTGAAATAAGTGTTGCCCGGCTTTGTTACAATGCTTACATTATAACTTCCAGCGGCAAGGCTTGAAGGCACAGGCAAGTCAACTACATTTGTTCCGCGGCGGCTGTAAACATAAAGGCGGGTAAGTCCGCTTTCATTTTCCAAGAACACTCCCTGGTTTTCATCGGCAATATCAAAAGAAAGGTTTCTTCCGTGCAGGCGAAGCGTTTTTCCAGCCAGCACAGAAAGATTTGAGCTTTCGCTTGCATCGTCATTCAGTGCGCTTACACGGTATATCTTGGCTTCTCCAGTGAAGTCTGGCGGAATCTGCTTGTACTCAAGCTTTGACCTTACATCTGCAGCAGTTTTTTCGTTTGCATTGAAGAGAAAGCCTAAAGTATGGTTTCCGGTTCCCATAACAAAGCCGTCCTGAATATTGGCGCAGGTTCCTGTGGCATTTGCGCGGAGAACTCCGAACGGCAGTTCCACGTTGTATCCTTTAGCAAGGTATTTAACCACAATAGAATCCATTACAGAAAGCATTCCAAGATAGTCAGCCTCCGTAAAAGAAGAGTTCCAGTCAGACATCTTCGTTGGTCAGCAAAGTATTTTTGTACGCAGAGCATTTTACTTTTGTACAGTCAGGAAAATGGCAAGCAGCGGAAGGGATTTTTTATAAGCAGGGATTGAATTTTATTTGCCATTTCTTTGCGTAGCTATGAAGAACTCTCGCGTATTGAAAAGTATCTAATTATAATTGTATAATATTCTATAAAAAGAGGTGTTTTGTATGCCAAAAGCATTGTTAGATTTCATGGGATTTAAATTCTTTTTTTGGTCAAACGAGGAAAGAAGAATGCATATTCATGTATGCAAGGGAGACCCAAGACCGAATGCAACAAAATTTTGGGTCACACCAGACGAAGTTTCCATCGCCTTTAATGACAACACAATTTCAGACCAGGATTTAAATAAAATCGAAAAGTATATATACGCAAACCGCGAGACAATAATCACACGCTGGGTAAAATATTTTGGAATTTAATAGAAAGGAGGTTTTTATGGGAATTTATTACAGCACTGTTGACGGCATAGTTCTTACTTTTTCAAAAATCCGCAAAAACGGCATATTTGATGAAATTAACTTCCGCTTTGAAAGACCAAATGACAAAGGAGGATTTGATTTTGCCGAGGGAAAGCTGCCTAACAATACATTCAATAAGTCATACGGATTTTCAGAAGACGAACTTTTAGATTTGGAAAAATACCTTAAAAACAATGCCTTTTTGATTTGGGAAATTGCACGTGAAACCGCATAAAATAATTGCATAGCAACTAAAGCATTCTTACAGTTTTCTTTATATACAAAATTATGGCAATCAGCCTTTATTAATTTCTTCATTGACAGCGGTTTAATATTTGGTTATAATCTGCAAAATACGTTGCAACTGTTTATTGATGTCCGGTAGGGACGTAAACGTGTACAGCTTCAAGCCTTTTTTCAGTACGCTGGGATTTTCCCCATAGCGGAAAGGGTGAAGATGTATGCGGAATGGAATTACTGAAAAACTTCCTTATTTTTGAATAAACTACAAATTGACTTTTCAATAAAAGTGTTATATTTTTGCCGTTAGTATGAATAAAATGCAGAAAGAGGATCTGTATCAGATTCAGGTGCGGCTTTTTCGGCTGGCTCAGTTAAAATGGAACATTTCCGCCGCAAAATGCAGCGAACTCTTCAATAAGTATGATATTTACGGCTATATAGAAGCATGCTATGACTTTTTCCATGAGCAAGGAGATGAGGCGAATCTTTCTGACATAGAAAAATATCTGGAAAATCTGAGGTGCAAAAAGTGATATTAAAAGATGGAGTCAGTTTGTACCACGGTAGCTATGCAAAAATAGAAAAAATCAATCTTTCTAACTGTCTTGACGGAAAAGACTTTGGTTCAGGCTTTTATTTGACTACTGATTATGAGCAGACCGCAAAGTTCATAAAAACTTCAATAGCCAAGGCTGTGAAAAACAAACTTATAGAAGAAAATACAAGTTCAGGATATGTAACCCCACATTCAAATTTAAAAGAGTTTGTGACATTTCCATTTATGATTTTAAAAAGGCGGACAAAAACTGGCTTCATTATGTGGCCGGAAACCGGAAACAAGGAATTTTTGAAGAAGAGCTTGATAAATTGCAAGGCTATGATATAGTTTCTGGAAAAATTGCCAATGATGCGACAAACCGTGTGATAACGGCATATATAAACAATGTTTATGGAGAACCGGGAAGCCATTTTGCCGACAGAACGGCTATCTCGCTTTTGCTTCCAAATAAGCTCAGCAATCAAGTCTGCTTTAAAACGCAGGCACCAGTTTCCTGTCTTGAATTTGTTGAGGCTGTAGAGGTGAAGCTGTGAAAATAAGCGAAAATGAATACACAATGGAAACTCTTGCAGCCCTTGCTGGCAAAGCAATTGCAAAAAAGAATGGAATTTCTGATATTCAGGGCTTTGACTTGCTTATGAATTCAAAGACCGGCGAGATGCTTTTTGACGACAATTATGACCTTTGGCATAACGGTCCGGACTACATTGCCGCGGAATACTTTCTGGAAAAAAAAGCGGAGTAGTGGTTTTAAGGTTGTCAATATAAATGCACATTTGACCCGCTAAAAATAAAACAAAAGAAATGTTTTTGTAATTTTCTACAGACTATACGCAATAATAACCGCGTGTATGGATTTAACTAAATTATAAAACAAATTACTGTCCAGTATTCACTTTTGTATAATCCAGTATGAAGCACTGTAAAGTCTAGTGTGAAGCTTTGTAACGTCCAGTATGAAATGATTCACTGGACATTATGAGTTTTTTTGCTAGACAATTTATTACATAATTCTTGTTTTTAACCAAAGTATTTTTTAAGTCAAGTTTTTGTCTTTCCTGAAAGGTAAATGAAATAACAAGCCTTTAAGAAGTAGAAATAGTATCTAAAAAAAACAAAGCCGGAATTACACTAAAAACTATTATCAATTAACTACATTACTGATTTATTGTAATTATTTAGATTTGGGGGTCGGAAACATGGATAAAATCTCTTTTAACCTTGATGATTTCATTTCGAAATATGTAACAAAGCGTCCTGTGAGTATGTTCGCTTGTGATATTGAAAATAATAGAGAAAAGATTTCTGCGAAAATCAAGGGAAAGTCTGCTCTTGTGATTGGTGGTGCAGGAAGTATTGGATCATCTTTTATAAAGGCAATTCTTCCTTTTGAGCCAAAAACACTTGTTGTTGTGGATACAAATGAGAATGCTCTTGCGGAACTTACACGAGATTTGCGCAGTTCTAAGGGAATGTATGTTCCTGATGACTATATTCCTTATCCGATGGATTTTGCTTCATCTGTTTTTGAAAAAATGTTCAGGAGTCGTGCAGGTTTTGATATTGTTGCAAACTTTTCTGCTCATAAGCACGTTCGTTCGGAAAAAGATATTTACTCGGTTGAAGCGTTGCTTCAAAACAATGTGCTTCATGCAAAGCTCCTGCTTGATTTGCTTTCAGAATTTCCGCCTGAAGAATATTTTTGTGTTTCAACGGATAAGGCTGCAAATCCTGTGAATATCATGGGGGCAAGCAAGAGGATAATGGAAGATGTTATTTTCTCGTATTCTGAAAAATTCCCTGTGAAAACAGCTCGTTTTGCTAATGTCGCATTTTCAAACGGTTCATTGCCGGCTGGATTTTTTGCGCGTATTGATAAGCTTCAGCCAATCAGTGCTCCGTCTGATGTAAAACGGTATTTTGTATCGCCTCAAGAAAGCGGGCAAATTTGTATGCTTGCTTGTATGCTTGGAAACAACCGTGAGATTTTCTTCCCGAAGCTCTGTGAAGAGCAGGAAATGATTTTCTCTGATATTGCAACAGCCTTGCTTAAGGCGAAAGGTTTTACTGTAAAACAATGTGATTCGGACGAGGAGGCAATAAAAGAGTCGGAAAACTTGAAAGAAGGAAGTAAGGAATATCCGGTTCATTATTCAGGTTCTGACACAACAGGAGAAAAACCTTATGAAGAATTTTTTACGGAATCAGAAACAACTGACATGACTCGTTTTTCTTCGCTTGGAGTAATTACAGGAAAGCAAATTCGCAAACAGAAAGATATTGATGTTCTTTACAGCAGACTCAATGCGGAATTTGATAAAACAGATGCAACTAAAGAAGAAGTTGTAAAGATTATGCAGGAGTTTTTGCCGAACTTTGTGCATGAAGAACTTGGAAAATTTCTTGACAGCAAGATGTAAAAATGAATGCAGATAGCAATTCGATACATAAAATAGTACGGGGGGGGGACAAAGCAGAAACAATTTTCTTGATGCATTAAAGGGACTCTGTATAATTTTTGTCATTTTTACACATTATAGTTGGACTGAAAGTCAGAGATTAAAAATGCTCTTTCCATATTTTGTGGATATGGCAGTTCCTGTATTCATGATTATTTCCGGCTATGTGTATTTTTGTTCTTTTAGAAAAAATAAGATAGAGCATTTTGAAGATGCCTATAAAAGTTCTTTTTTTGTACCGAAAATTTTCCGCTATTTCGTTCCTTTTTTGATTACAATTTTTGTTGAGTTTGTATTATCTTTGCTTACAAACAATTTTAATTTTAGTTTTTTATTAGGAGTTATTCGAGGCGGATTCGGACCTGGAAGCTATTATTTTCCAGTGATGATTCAGTTTGTTTTTGTTTATCCGATTATTTACTTTTTGATACAGGAAAAAGGTCATAAGGGATTTTTTATTTGTATTGCATTAAATATTTTATACGAGTTTTTTCAACGGACGTATTTTATAACTGAAGAATGTTACAGATTGCTTATATTCAGGTATATTTCAGTAATTTCTTTCGGTTCGTTTTTGGCGAGTAGGGAGAACTGTTTTGATTTATGGGATAAAATTCTTTCATTCTGTATTGGTGCAGGTTTTATCTTCTTGATTTCATATACATCTTACAAACCGAAAATAATAATATATTGGACAGGAACAAGTTTTCTGGCAACTTTGTATATCCTGCCGATTTGTGATTTTATGATTAAGAAATGCACAAAAATAAGAATTCAACCTCTGGAGTGGCTTGGAAAAGCCTCGTTCAATATATTTCTCGTTCAAATGGTTTATTTTAATTACATTGGCTATTTGAGTTTTAAAATCTTTGAAAAAAATGCAAAACTGTATTTTTCTCTGGTTCTACAGAATGGGTTTAACATACTTTTATGTTCAGTGCTTGGACTTATGTTTTATGCAATGGAAAAGAGAATTACAAATAGAATTTTGACTTTAATAAAAATAAGCAATTTTAGGTCTTTATGAAAACGTTATATTTAATTCCCGCACGAGGAGGCAGCAAAGGAATTCCTCACAAAAACATAAAACCATTGTGTGGAAAACCTTTGATTGGATACTCGATAGATATTGCAAGAAAATTTGCAAATGACAAGGATATTTGTGTTTCAACTGATGATGTTGAAATAAAAAAGATTGCAGAAAATTATGGATTAAAAGTTCCATTTATGCGACCAGATTATCTTGCAAGTGATACAGCAACTTCAAGCGATGTTATTGTTCATGCCTTAAACTTTTATGAACAGTATGGAGTTCATTATGATGTTGTTGTTCTTTTGCAGCCAACATCTCCTTTGCGTCGGGTTGAAGATGTAAAGGGCACTATTGAATTATATGATAGTTCTTTTGACATGGTTACATCCGTAAAAGAGTCTTTTGTTTCTGCAGTTCTTTGCAGGGAAAATAAAGATGGTTTTTTGGAAGATGTGCTGTCTAATGGCTCTACACGAAGACAGGATGCAACGAAATTATATGAATATAATGGTGCGGTTTATGTTATTAATGCAAAAGCTGTTATAGAAAAAGGTCTTGGTGGTTTTAGTAAAATTAAAAAATATGTAATGCCTGAAATAAATTCTTTGGACATAGATACAATGACTGACTGGTACATTGTAGAAAGCTTAATTGAAAAAAAGGTTGTGACATTATGAAATATGCAGAAGAAATAAACTTTATAAAAAAACTATATAAAAACGAAGAGCATGTAATGCTTCATGCCCCGATTTTCATGGGAAATGAAAAGAAATACCTTGATGACTGCATAGACACAACTTTTGTTTCAAGTGTAGGGCAGTATGTAGATCGTTTTGAAAAAGATATTGAAACTTACACAGGTGCGACTCGTGCAGTTGTATGTGTAAATGGCACAATGGCACTTTTTATGGCTCTTAAACTTTGCGAAGTAAAGCCTGAAGATGAGGTTATAACTCAACCACTTACTTTTATTGCGACTGCAAATGCAATTGCGTATTGCAATGCTCAGCCTGTTTTCTGTGATATTGACGAGGAAACAATGGGGCTTGCTCCTAATTCTGTAAGGAAATGGCTTGAGAAAAATGCAGAACTTCGTGCCGATGGATGTTTTGACAAAAAAAATGGAAGGCGGATAAGCGCAGTTGTTCCAATGCACACATTTGGAAATCCAGTAAAAGTAGATGAGTTTGTAAAGCTTTGCGAGGAATGGAAACTTGCACTTGTTGAAGATGCGGCTGAGAGTATCGGTAGTTTTTATAAGGGGCGGCATACTGGAACATTTGGAAAAGTCGGGTGCATGAGCTTTAACGGAAACAAGACAATCACCTGTGGCGGAGGCGGAATGCTTCTTTTTATGGATGCGGAACTTGGAGAAAAAGCTAAACATCTTACGACACAGGCGAAAATTCCACACCGGTGGGAATTTAGGCATGACGCAATCGGATATAATCTGCGTATGCCAAATATAAATGCAGCTTTAGGTTGCGCGCAGCTTGAATGTATCGATAAAATTCTTGCAAATAAACGTGAAACTGCAATGGCTTATAGAGAATATTTTTCTAACAGCAAGGAAATTAAATACTTTGATGAGCCAAAAGACTGCAAGTCTAATTTTTGGTTTAATTCTATTCTTTTGCCGAATAAAAAAGCCCAGCAGGAATTTCTTGAGGAAACTAATGATAACGGAGTGCAGACCCGTCCAATCTGGGAACTTATGAACAGGCTTCCGATGTACAAGAATTGCCAGCGTGATGATTTGAAGAATGCGATTATGTTTGCAGACAGAGTTGTGAATATTCCAAGTGGATATAGAAAATAATGAGAGGGTAAATGTGAAAAAGACAGATAAAGTAATTTTTCTAGGGGGGGGCGGATTTGCAATTGAGTTATTTCAATATATGAAATTCGATGGATATTCTGTCTATGGTTATTATGATTTACATGAGGATAAAGATTTAAGTCAATATATTAAATATTTAGGAAATGAAAAGGAAGCTATAGCAAATAATATTCTTGATAAAGACGCTTATTATATAATTGCGATTCGCAACCTTAAACTTAGAAATCGAATGATTGATTTTATAGAATCAAATTCGTTAAAAGCTGGTTGCTATATTAGTGACAGTGTTTATCTGTCCCCAATAGCCAAGTTAGGAAAAGGAATAGTAGCCTATCCTAGGGCAATGATAACGGGTAATCCTGTTGTGGGGGATTTTCTTTTTATAGATTCTCTTTCAATATTAAGTCATGGTGATAAGATTGGCAGAAATGTTGTGATAGGTCCTTCTGTAATAATTACAGGTGATTGTACGATAGGCAATAATGTTACTTTTGGAGTTAATTCTTGTCTATTACCAGGAACAATTATTGGAAATAATTGCGAGATAGGGATTGCAACATTCCCTCCAAAGAAACTAAAAGATTATACAACTATATTAAACACTCCTGGAAAGGAATTTAGCACAAAATTTAATCCCAATTTTTAAGGTGATTTATGGCAAGGCTTATAACTGATTATTTAGATGAAACTGTAAAAAAATTTGGAGATAAAACAGCCTTTGTAGATTCAAAGAGAGCAATTACTTTTAAACAGCTTCAGATTGAATCAAAGCATATTGCAGAAAGGCTGATTAAGGAAAACCAATTTAAATCACCTATAGCGGTTTTTTTGGATAAGAGTGTTGAATGTATTTCGTCATTTTTAGGAATTGCTTATAGCGGTAATTTCTATACTATGTTGGATACAGAAATGCCAATGTCAAGAATAGAAAAAATTCTTGGAACATTAGAGCCGTTATCAATAATAACTGATAAAGAGCATTATGACAAAGTGAAAGAATTCTCTCGAAAATCAAAAATATTGCTTTATGAAGATTTGATGAAGGAGAATATATCTGAAGAAAAGTTAAGTAAAGTTCATGAGAATATTATAGATTCAGATGTTTTGTATGTTTTATTCACATCAGGTTCTACAGGAATCCCTAAAGGAGTTGTGACATCCCATAGGGCTGTGATTGATTATATAGATGCAGCTACGCAGGCTTATGATTTAACAGATAAAGAAATAATTGGAAATCAGGGACCTCTTTATTTTGTAATTTCAATAATTGATGTTTATGGTACAATTAGGAATGGAAGCACAACATTTATAATATCTCCAAGTTTGTTTATGTTTCCTTCAAAATTATTGCGATATATTAAAAATAACAAGATTAATTTTTTATATTGGGTTCCTTCTGCATTTGTGGTTATTGCAAATATAAATCCTTTTGAAAAAGTTGATATTTCCTGTGTTAAAAAGATGATTTTTGGCGGTGAGGTAATGCCAATAAAGCAATTAAATGTATGGAGAAAAGCAATACCCAATGCAATGTTTGTCAATGCTTATGGGCCTACAGAAATAACTGATGGGGCGACATATTATATTTTGAACCGTGAATTTGAAGAGGATGAAACATTGCCAATAGGAATTCCTTTTAATAACTGTAGTATTATTCTTCTTGATGAAAATAATAGAGAAGTAAAAGAAATTGGAAAGGAAGGGGAATTTTGCGTGAGAGGAAATTCTTTAGCTTATGGGTATTATAAGGAACCTGAAAAAACTGCGGAAGTATTTACTCAAAATCCATTAAACAAATATTATCCTGAAAAAATTTATCATACAGGTGATTTAGTTCGTTATAACAACTATGGGGAAATGGAGCATATTGGGCGTAAGGATTTTCAAATAAAACATATGGGACATCGTGTTGAACTTGGAGAAATTGAGGCTAATGTATCCACAATTGATGGAGTTGATGAGAATTGTTGTGTCTTTAATAATGAAAAGCAGCATATAATTCTTTTTTACACAGGAAAGATTGATTCTGATGAATTAGGTTCAAGATTAAAGGCAAAACTCCCAAATTATATGATTCCAAATCAAAGAATTAAATTGGGTCAAATGCCTAGGAATCTTAATGGAAAAATTGATAGAACAAAATTAAAAGAAAAAACTGAAATGTAAGAATTTTTAAAGGAGAATCTATATGAATAGCTGTACTGAAAAAAAAGTTGTGGAATTACTAAAAGAAATTGGAAATGATTTTCCAAAGATCTATGAGTCAATTGATTTGTTAAAATCCGGAGTGTTGGACTCTCTGGCAATTATGCAGTTAATGGATAGGCTTGAATCAGAATTCTGTATTGAAATAGATCCGGATGATGTTGCTCCGGAAAATTTGAATACGGTTTCTGCAATAGTAAGTTTGGTTGATAAGAATATCAATAAATAGCTAAAGACGAAAATGGAATTTTTTATTGCTTTATTTCTCGGCATATGGCTTTTTGTCTGTGGCTATATTTCCTATAAAAAACTGAAAAAAGAGATTTCAGAACAGCAAGGTGCTGAAAAGTGAATATATATTTTTTAGGAATGGTTATATCATTTGTTATCTATATAATGATAGGATATTTTATTAGTAGAAAAATCAAAGATGCAAATGATTTTTACGTTGCTGGTCGCAATGCGCCTTTGTTGCTTATTATTGGTTCTATGATTGCCTCTTATGTAAGTACTGGCATGTTTATGGGCGACGCAGGAGAATATTATAAGGGAATATTTTCTCCAATGACAATTCTTGCTACAATGCAAGTTGCCGGTTATATATTAGGAGCTGTTTTTTTTGGAAGATATTTAAGAAGAGCAAAAGTATTTACGATTCCGGAATATTTTGGAATTCGCTTTTGTTCTGAAAAATTAAGAGTTTTGTCAACGATAACTGCAATAATCACGATGACAGTCTATTTATTATCTGTGGTACAAGGTGTAGGTACTCTGATGCATGTGGTTACAGGTCTAAATTATAAACTTTGTGTTTTATTGGCTATAATAGTATTCAGTATTGTAACAATTTCCAGTGGGTCGAAAGGTGTATTAATTACAGATACGTTAATGTTTTCGATATTTACAATAGCTCTTATAGCAGCTGTTTTTGTAATAACTAAAAAATGCGGAGGTTGGTATTCTGCTGTTAGACAACTAAAATCGTTTGATATTAAGGACTTGCTGTCATGGCATGGAAATCTCGACTATATGTATTCAAAAGGTCAGGACAATGTTATATGGGGTATTGTGTATGGAATAGTCTGGCTTTCTGTCTGTATGGTCGGTCCATGGCAATCAAGCAGATATTTAATGGCAAAAAATGAGCATACCGTTATAAGATCTTCGGTCTTTTCTGCTTTTGGGATTTTTTTGTTACAGCTACTTGTTGGAATTGCAGCTGTTACAGTGAATTTATGTTGTCCTGAATTAGAGGATCAATCTCATGTTCTTATCTGGGCTTCTATGAATATTTTGCCTACGTTTTTAGGTGTGTTATTGCTTACAGGCGTTTTAGCTGCAGGAATATCTTCTGCTACTACGTTTTTGTCTCTTATAGGAGCTTCATTTGGTAATGATATTTATAAAAAGAAAGAAAAGTCTGTTGTAGTAAGTCGGATTTCGATGGGTGTTGTTAGTTTTGTGGTTCTTTTGCTTGCTGTGTTCAACCCACCTCAAATATTTTGGATTATGTACTTTGGTGGTGCAATAGTTGCCAGTTCTTGGATGCCTGTAGCTTTGGCTAGCATCTTATCAAAAAGAATAACGAAAGCAGGAGCTTTTGTTGGGATGTTAACGGGATTTTGCTCATGTTTCCTATTGAAATTATATTCTAATATTTGCAACATTACGTTACCTGTCATATTTGATCCTGTTATTGTTGGTATTATATCCAATATAATAGGGATATTTATTGGATCAGTATTTACGAAGGTTACTCCTGATGAATTACAAGCAACTCAAAAATTATTTATTGTTCCTGAAGAAGATAAAAAAATTACTGATATTTCCAGAACTTTAAAATATATGAAATTTGCACCAGGATTAGGCATATTAATATTTTTAATTTTGTTTTTTGTTTGGGTAATTCCATATAATTTCATTAAATAAAATTTATATGAAAAAAATTTGTTTTGTTACATCTGCGCGTTCTGAATATGGTCTTATAAAATGGATCATGAAAGACTTGCAGACAAAAAATAATATTCAGCTTCAGCTTATTGTAACTGGCGGTCATCTTTTAAAAAGCCAGGGACATACTATTGATGCAATAAAGGAAGACGGTTTTAAAATAGATGCTACTGTTGACTCAAACCTTGATATTTCTACTATGGAAACTATAGCGGAGTCTATGGGAAGAATGGCAGAGAAATTTGCCCCTGTTTTTGAACAGTTAAGACCGGATATTCTGGTTGTTTTAGGAGACAGATATGAATTGCTTCCTATAACAAACACCGCTTTTGTAATGAGAATACCTATTGCGCATATTTCAGGCGGCGATGTGACTGAAGGCGCGATTGATGATGGCGTCCGTAATTCTGTAACTATGCTTGCGTCTTACCATTTTCCAGGAACTGTAGATTCTGCCAAAAATATAGAGCGAATGCGTGGCTCAAATAAAAATATTTGGAGTGTTGGAGAACCTGGTTTGGATGCTTTTAACCGCTTGCCTATTATGACTAGACAGGAACTGGCAGATAATTTAGGCCTTGATTTGTCGAAAAAATGGATTCTTATGACGTATCATTCTGAAACTAGGGAATCTCTTGAATACAATCTATCTGCTGTAAAAAATTGTATACTGGCTTTAGATAAGCTAGAAAATTTTCAAACGGTTATAACTTATTCAAACGCCGATTTTGGCGGAGAGCAGATTAATGAATATATTTCGAATGTATCTTCAGAAAATCCTGAAAAATTTAAACAAATTCCGTCGCTTGGGCAGTTGCGCTATATAAGTTTTATGAAACAAGCTTCACTGGTAATAGGAAATTCCAGCAGCGGAATTGTTGAAGCCCCTGTGGCTCATGTTCCTGTTGTGAATATTGGCGACAGGCAGAAAGGCCGTTATCAGTGCAATAATATTGTACAGAGCGGTATATCTGTTGAAGATATTGAGAAATCTATAAATATCGCTCTAAACAAGAAAATAAATGAAGATGATTTGTATTATTGGGGCGATGGAAAGACTTCTGAAAAAATTGCAAAGGTGTTAAGTGAACTCTAAGATTGTTGGCGGTGGAATGCGTGTAGAAATTCTTCCATTTTGGGGAGACAAATTAAATTTATTTGCTCCCGAAAAAAAAGATATTTATTTTACTGAGGAGTATGTTTCGCTGTCTGCTTCAAAAAAAGAAACTCCTCTTTGTGTCATTTGCGAAGAAAATACCAATATAATGTTGCTTCCGTTTTTAAGAAGCACATATCAAAACTATTTTGATTTTGAAACTCCTTATGGATATGGTGGGCCGATTTCAAATTGTGATGACTCAACTTGGAATGAAAAAGCTCTAAGAGAAATGATTGCGTATTTAAAATCGCAAAACTATCTTGCTGGATTTATTCGCTTTCATCCATTACTGAATAATGCAGAATTTTGCCACAATGTTTTTGATGTAATCGATGACAGAAAAACAGTCGTAATAGATACATCTGAATCTGAGGAAGCCATTTGGAAAAATCAGATTTCATCAAAGAACCGAAATACGATTCGCAAGGCAGAAAAAAACGGTCTTGTTTTTTTTCGTGACAATGAATTCTTTCATCTTGAAGAATTTAAGATGCTTTACGATTCTACAATGGAACGGCTCGATGCTGATAGCTTTTATTTTTTTGATGATAATTATTATAAAAGATTTGTTGATATATTTAAGGGGAAAGGCTTTTTGGGTTGTATAAAAAAAGGCAATGAAATAATCAGTGCTGCTTTATTTATGTATGATGAATGTTATGGGCATTATCATTTGGCCGGAAGCAATAGAAATTATTCTTCTCTCGGTGCGAATAATCTGCTCCTATGGAAAGTAGCGTGTGAAATGCACAAGGAAGGTGTCAAAGAATTCCATTTGGGTGGTGGCACTAATGGCGATGAAGAAAATTCTCTCTTTAAATTTAAACAGTCCTTTAGCCATAATTTAAAGCAGTTTTCAATCGGAAAATTAATATTTGATACGAAGAAATATGAAGATGTTTGTCTTGAGTGGAAAAGACGAAATCCTTGCAAAACAGAGAAATATAAAAATTTTCTACTAAAGTACAGGTATTAGACATGAAACATACATTGATAATCGCTGAAGCTGGTGTCAATCATAATGGACGGCTTGATTTAGCTTTGGAATTGTGCAAGGCTGCAAAAGAAGCTGGAGCTGATGTTGTGAAATTTCAGACTTGGATAACTGAAAAAATTATAACGCATAATGTTGCGCAGGCAGATTACCAAACTGTGAACACAGGAAAGAAAGAAAGCCAGTTTGATATGCTGAAAAAACTGGAACTTTCGTATGACGATTTTAGAGAGATAAAGAAATATTGTGATGAAATCGGCATACAATTTGCTTCAACTGCAGATGAAAAATGGAGTCTTGATTTTCTTGTTGAGCTTGGAATTCCATTTATAAAAATTGGTTCCGGTGAAGTTACTAATATTCCGTTCTTACGCACAATGGGAAATAAGAAACTTCCTGTAATCATAAGTTCCGGAATGTCGTCTTTGGCAGATGTTGATGTTGCGCTCAGGACTCTCCGCGATTCAGGAACAAAAAATATTACGCTTTTGCATTGCATTACAAATTATCCTTGTCCTATGCAGGAAGTAAATTTGAATGCAATGCTTACTTTGAGAGACGCTTTTAAAGTTCCTGTTGGGTATTCTGACCATACAAAAGGTATTGAAGTTCCGATTGCCGCAGTTGCTTTAGGAGCAACGGTTATTGAGAAACATTTCACTTTAGATCGAAATATGGAAGGCCCTGACCATTTGGCAAGCACTGAGCCGGCTGAGTTCAAGAAGATGGTTGATGCAATCCGTAATATTGAAGTGGCTTTAGGAAGCGGAGAAAAAGTTCCAACTAAAAGTGAGTCTGATATTTCTAAAGTTGTTTTAAAGCGTTGTGTTGCCATGCAGGAAATAAAAGCAGGAGAAGTCTTTACTGACAAAAACCTTTGTGTAAAACGCAATGACAAAGGTCTTCCTGCTAAATATTGGGATTTGATTGAAGGAAAAAAAGCCACCAGAGATTATGTTGCTGATGAGGCGGTGGAACTGTAAAGAAAGTCGAGTAAAAAATCTTTTTACTCTTTTATTTTTATAATATAAATTGAATTTTTTATTCAATTTTTGGATCTTTGAAATGAATGGTTACTTGATTGATGAACAAACTTCTATTTTGGAAGCTTTAAAGAAAATAGATAAGCTTTCTAATTTAGGCACTAGGATTTTGTTTGCTGTTGATTCTGATAATAAAGTTGTTGGCTCTGTTTCAGATGGTGATTGCAGACGTGGTCTTATAGGTGGAAAATCCCTCGCTGACAAGATTTCAGAGGTGATGAATACAAATTTCACTTCGCTAAAACATGGAGAATATAGTCCTGAAACAATTCAAAAAATCAGAAATCTTGGGATTAAGTATGTTCCGGAGTTAAATATTGATGGAACGTTGTTTACTGTCAGAGATTTTTCAAATGGAAAATCCTATGTTCCTGTTGATGCTGTTATGATGGCAGGCGGCAAAGGCGAAAGATTAAGGCCTCTTACTTTGGATACCCCCAAACCTCTTTTAAAAGTTGCCGATAAGCCTATTATTGATTACAACGTTGAAAACTTAATTAATAGCTGTATTAACCATATAAATGTTACTGTGAATTATTTGGCTGAACAGATAGAAGAGCATTTTAAGAATCCGATAAACGGAGTACAGGTAAAGTGTGTACATGAACCGAAATTTCTTGGCACGATAGGTTCAATTAAATTTATTAGGGAATGGTATAATGACACAATTCTTCTAATGAACTCAGATCTTTTTACAAATATAGACATTGAAGCATTCTATATGCATTTCTTGAAGCACGATGCAGATATGAGTGTTGCCGGTGTTCCGTATAATGTGAATATTCCTTATGGAATATTTGAGCTTGAAAACACACGGGACATAAAGGGGATAATAGAAAAGCCCAGTTACCATTACTATGCTAACGCTGGTATTTATCTTATAAAACGAGACCTGCTGGATTTGATTCCTGACAATGAATTTTTTGACGCAACTGATTTTATGGACAAGCTCATAAAAAATAATAAAAAAGTAATTAGATTTCCTATTACAGGATATTGGATTGATATTGGAAAACCTGCCGATTTCAAGAGTGTACAGGAATTCGCAAGGAATATTAATAGAAGATAAATGATTTTAGATAACTCTTTTTTAAGATTTGAAAAAAAAAGTGATATTTTTCAAATAAAAAACGATAAAGGAATTTATATTTGGGATATTTTTAGGTATTATATCGGATGTTCTTTTGATAATGGAAGCCCGATTGTTAATTCCAATAAAAAGAATATACATAATACTCCGAAAATATGTCATATATTGAAATTACCTAAATATTTTTTTTGCTTTGTATATTGTTTGTTTTTTCTTTTTATTAGTAGAAAAAAATATGATAATATGTTTTTTGTTGCAAGCAGAAATCAATTTGACGGAGATTTTATAGATCAAAATTCTTTTGATACTTATAAATTATTTAAAAGCAAAAAGAATTTGATTATTGAAAGTTTTTTAAGAAGGAAGTCAAAGCATTATAATAGTGATATTTTTTTTACAGCATATTTACTGCCAACCATCAAATTAATATATCGTCCTAAAATATCAAAAGCTGATAAGGTTTGTATAGAAAGAATTTGTGCTTTATTGACTTCTGAATTTCCTAATAAAATAATAAAAGTTCATGATTTGTATGAACTTTTAATCTCTTTTTATAGGGATATATATTTATATAAGCGAATATTCAAACAACATAAAATTAATAAAATTTTTTTAACGCAAAATGGGATTCAAAAAGGTCTATTCTATATTGCTTCAAAGATGAAGATACCTTTATATGAATTTCAACATGGAATAATTGGCAGTTTTCATTATGCCTACAGTTATCCCCAAATAGAAAACTTGACGAATTTTATTTATATACCTTCGAAGTTCCTAACATTTTCTGATTATTGGTGCAATTCCTTATATACACCAATTAAAAATGTATGTATTGGAAATAATTATTTTAGTAAAAGCGTTCAAAAGAGAACAGACGCAAGTAAGATTCTTGTAATAGCAGCTGATGTATTTGGAAAACAGCTTGCCTCTGTCATAAAAAATGCTATCAATAATAACATAATAAAATCAACTGATGTCATATTTAAACTTCATCCAAATCAATATTTTGAAAAAACGTACTTTGATGATTTCTTTGATAAGGAAGTTACAGTTTATACTAACGAGTATTCTGTAAACGAACTGTTTGCAAAATCAAAATGTATGATAACAGTATGCTCAACAGCTGTTTATGAAGCTTTGCAGTCTAAAACAAAAGTATTAATTTATGAGTATGATATGTATAAAGATTTAAGTTTATTGTTTAATGATAAAAACTTATTTTTATTTGCTAATACTGATGAGTTGAATCAAGGTTTAAATGCCTCATTTCCAGATGATTATAAGGTTCCTGTGTTTTTTGAAAAATGCACATCAGAAAAAATAAAAAAAGCATTAGATGAATAGAAAACTTTTTTCAAACACAATTTTATATACAGTTGGAGAAGTAGTTCCAAGAATAATCTCGTTCTTGATGATGCCGATTTTTACTAGGTATCTTTCTCCAGCAGATTACGGAATTCTATCTTATACAAATTCCGTAATTGCGTTTATATATGTTTTATGTACTCTTGCGTTAAATACTTATGTTCTGAGGTTTTTCTTTGACTGTAAGACGAAGGAGGAAAGAAAAAAATTACTAGGCAATATTTTTGTGTTTATAGCTATTATCAATTTTGCAGTACTTGCGCTTTTTCATTTTACAGGACCTTTCATAATTGAGAAAGCTAAAATATCAGTACCATGGAAACCATATTTTAGACTTGCCATTCTTAATAACTTTTTGGAAAGTTTTTCAATTATTCCAATGCTTTATTATAGAATAAAGCAAAATGCAAAAATGTTTGTTGGTATTTCGCTAGGTCGTTGTATTCTGCAATATGTAGCAACATTTGTAATGCTTGTAGCCCTTGGCTGGGGAGTAATGAGCCAATATTATGGACGACTTATTACATTGCTACCATTTTTTGTTATTTATATAATCATAATGTTGCGACATACCAAAATGGGCTTGGATTGGAGACAGTTGAAACAAGGGTTGAAATTTTCTCTACCTTTGCTTCCTGGTTCTGTATCATACCTTGTGCTTACAAGCTTAGATAAAGTTATTCTTGAGCGTTATGTAAGTCTTGAAATAATAGGAATATATAATATTGCATATACAATTGCTTTTGCAATGAATATGATTATCCAAAGTTTTTATAAAGCCTTGGAGCCAAGTATTTTTCAAAAGTATAATGAAAATCCTGATATAGATGCATTTGTTCCATATATGAAAAAAATAAACAACATCTATAATTTTGCCTTATACGCATTGGCTTTGATTCTTTCTCTTTTTGCAAAAGAAGCGTTGATGATTATTGCTGGTGAAAAATATTATTCTGCAGCCTTTTATGTGCCTTTGGTTCTTATTGGAGTTATCTTTTCTGGAAGAAATGTGTTTATTGAATGTGCACTTACGGCAGAAAAACGCTCGATAATAAATGGAATAGGAACAATGGTTGGCTCTATTGTCAGTATAACAACTAATCTTATTTTAATTCCAAAAATTGGAGTTGTTGCAGCAACAATTGCGTTATCATTTTCTTATTTAATAATGAATATATATTTTAAAGTTTGCACAAAAATCAAATTTTTTAATAATTGGCAAGATATTGTTGGAATGTTAGTTTTCCTTTCCTGTTCAATTATTCCTCTTTGTAATTTTAGTTTATCAGAAATAGTTCTAATCAGAATGAAATTATTCGTTTATTTGTTGGCTATAGTTATATTGATGTATAATTATCATATATTTGCGTTCTTTAAGAATACTGAATTGAAAAAATGATTTTAAAGAAAATACTTTACAGACTAAGATTATACAAAATTTCCTTAATTAATAATTTTTGCTGGAACAGTTTTGGAAAGCATAGCAGAGTTATAAAGCCCATGCGTATTATTGGAAAGAAATTTATAAGTATAGGCTTTGATTCAATTATAATGAACGATGCCAGAATTGAAGCCGTGTATAATTATGGAGATGAAGTTTATTTTCCATCTATAAAAATTGGAGACAATGTAGATATTCAGCAGAGAGTTCATATTACATGTGCTGAAAGCATTAATATTTGTAATAACGTTTCTATTTTGCCTGATGTCTTGATTACTGACATAAACCATCCTTATATAGATATTTCTATTCCTCCAAAAAATCAGCATTTGGAACATAAACCTGTTTTTATCGGTGAGGAAACGATAGTTGGAATGGGAGCAAGAATCTTGCCAGGAGTAAAAATAGGAAAACATTGCTGTATTGGAGCAAATTCTGTTGTTACACAAGATATTCCTGATTACAGTGTGGCAGTAGGAATTCCTGCAAAAGTTGTAAAAAGATATGATTTTGATGAGTCTGAATGGATAAATGTTAGTAGAGATAAAAAGCTTATAGTAACGGGGGGGGGGTAAATAATCATCTTCGTTGCAGCTTCACTGTATGGACTGCAGCATGACATTGTTTTGTAAAATTCAAAGAAAAATACATACTCTCCTTGTGCATTTCAAGGAAAATATACGATATGGATATTTCGGACGACATTCTAAAATCATAAAACCAATGAGAATTGTTGGTAAAAAATATATTCATATTGGAAATAATGTGCATATCTTGAACGGAGCTAGAATAGAAGCTATTTCAAAATGGCACGAGCAAAGTTTTTCTCCAAGACTCACGATAGGTAATGAAACTTCTATTGAGCAAGGTTGTCATATAATTGCCACAGACAATCTTGCGATTGGAAACAATTGTGTGATTTCTGCGTATGTCTATATATCAGACTGCAATCATCAGTATATTCCAGGTAAACATATTATGGAAACTGACTTAGAAATAAAACAAACTTCTATAGGTGATAATGTTTTCATAGGTATTGGAGCAAAAATAATTCCTGGTATTAGGCTTGGCAATGGCTGCGTCATAGGCGCAAATTCAGTTGTAACACATGATGTGCCTGAGAAAACTGTAGTAGCAGGTGTTCCTGCTAAAATTATCAAATATCTTTAATAACCTTTCTGGTATCAGCAATAAAAAAAGTAACTAGACAATTATTTACAAATTTTAAAATCAACAATTTTTGGAACAATGCATGAAAATACTTGTAACTGGTGCGAACGGTTTTATGGGGCACGGAATCATAAAGGAGCTTTCAGAAAGCGGAAATGAGATTGTCGCCTCGGACTTCACTGATTTTACTTATGGATATAAAAATGTCTCTTCCATTGCCGGAAATCTTTTTGAAATAGAGAATCCGTTTGAGCATTTCGGCAAGCCTGATGTTCTTGTCCATCTTGCCTGGCGGGACGGATTCAAGCATGCCTCGGACAACCACATCCTTGACCTTCCGAAGCATTATGAATTCCTTAAGAAAATGGTTTGCGGCGGGGTGAAGAAGCTTGTCGTTCTTGGCAGCATGCACGAGGTCGGGTTCCACGAGGGAAGCATAAACGAGAACACTCCGTGCAATCCGCTTTCACTTTACGGAATAGCAAAGAACGCGCTGCGACAGATGACGGAGCTGCTCGTAAAAAATACAGAGACCCGGCTACAGTGGGTGCGTGGCTTTTACATTGTTGACAACACTGTGAAAGGCTGCTCGATTTTCTCAAAGATAATGCAGGCTGCGGCGGACGGAAAGAAGACATTTCCGTTCACGTCTGGAATAAACCAGTTCGACTTTCTGGATTTCAATGTCTTCTGCAAACAGGTGGCCGCTGTTATCCTGAATGACACGGTTTTCGGAACAATAAACGCCTGCTGCGGAAAGCCTGAGACACTTGCTTCCCGGGTTGAGCGATTTATCAAGGAAAACAATCTTGACATCAAACTTGAATACGGCGCATTCCCGGACAGACCTTACGATTCGCTTGCAATCTGGGGAGACAATACAAAGATAAAAAAGATTCTAGGGGAAGACTGATGATTGAAGCAATCAATAAAAAGAAAATACTTTTCTTTGGAATCGGATTTTATGATTATGAAAAAGTTATAAAGGAAAATCTTGAGAAAGAAGAAGCTATTATAGATTATATAAACGCTTGGGAGAAATTTCCATTTTATAAGCTTATTGTCCATATTAGCAAAAATTGGCAGATGAAATGCCTGCAAAAGAATCTCTTAAAGAAAATTTATTCTAAAGCAGTCGAAGAATATGATTTTGTTTTTGTAATAAAGGGAGATGTCTTTAATGCAGAAATTGTACAAGTGTTGCGTAAATCTCAACCAAAGGCAAAATTTATTTTATACGAATGGGATTCAATAAAAAGAAATCTTGGATTGTTAAATATTATAAAGCTGTTTAATTCAGTATTTTCTTTTGACTTTGATGACTGCGAAAAATATGGATTTAAATATAGAGCTTTGTTTGCAAGAGAAGTTTCTGTTCCTTCGTATGAAAAAGATATTGATTTATTCTTTCTTGGTTGGGCTCATTCAAACAGAATAAAAATGCTCAATGAGATATTCCAAAAGTATGAAAACAGCGATAAAAAAATTGTTCTTAAAATTCTAGTCGGGAAAATTCAGTATTTAAAACTTTTATTCAATAAGTCTATAAGTAAAAAATTCTTAAAAGAATGTATATTACATAATCCATTGAATTATGACGAATATTTAGCCTTGTTAAAAAGAGCTAAAGCCGTTCTGGATTTATGCCATCCAGATCAGTCTGGACTAACAATGCGTACTATAGAAACAGTTGCGATGAACAATTTTCTTTTTACAACGAACAAAAATATTAATAAAGAAAAGAATATAGATATTACAAGATATGCAATTATCTCAGGAGCTGATGATATTGATTTAAATGCATCTCGAAAAATTGAAACTAAAATATTTCCAGAATATGGGACGGAGCAGTTTTTGAGTGAATTGTTCAGATAGAAGATTGAATTATTAAAACATATTGGAAATATAAAAAATGAAAGCATTTGTAGAATATGTTCAAAATTCATTGGAAGAGTATATTGGAGAAATCTAAAAAATTAAAAATAAAAGGGCAACTTTCTAAGGAAATGGTTGTTGTCTCAAAAAACAATCAAGAAGAAAGTCTTAATGAATTTATCCACTTTGATTGTGAAAATAATTTATATATTGATTCAAATCAAAATGAGATAAATGAGCTGCTTTCAATATATTTAATATTTTTAAAAGATTTTGGGCTTTAATAGAAAAAGACTTGCAGAAACGTGAAAGCATTTTGATTTAGTATTGCTTTACTAAAATAAATATTAAAAATAATTTTTAGGTATAAATATTCTATCGGGGTTGATTTTTGTAATTTTTGAAAATGAAATCTCTTGATTATTATAAAAAAAATATTTTTTGAAAATTGATAATTATAAATTATTAGGATATTGCAAGGTAAAGCAAAATCCTTTCTGTTTAGCTTAAAGGTAGATTTATAAAAAATGAAACTAAATCCATTATATATGACAAAATTGAAATCATTAAGTTTTTTACTGAATGCAATTTTGATTTTTTCAGTTCTTGTTGATCCAACGAATGAGTTATTACATTTAAAAAACATTAGTTTTGTATTATTTGTTCTTGTGAGTCTGCCTTTTGCAAATTTTAGAGATTTAAAAATTATTCTCGTATTTTTATGTGTATATTTCATTTCATTTTTACTAGGTTTAATGTTTGATGAAAATTTAGATTATCAGCGAACTAATGGCATATTAAAATCATTTTTATTTTTAACATACATTTTTTGGTGTAGTAATCATTATTTAAAAAGTATAAAAATTTTCTATTATGTAATGTTATTTGTTGCCATTGTTAATATAGCAATTTATTTACTTATGACTAGTTCTCCTGATATTGAGTCCATTTTTTACTCTTTTTTTTCAACTCATAACAATGTTGTAATGGTTAATATGAATAGAACTTTTTTAGGTTTACATTTTGCTTCTGTTTATATACGAACATCTTCCGTTTTTACAATATGTCTAGCTTTTGTCTGTTACTATTACTTTACTACAAAAAAAAATAGCTATCTGATTCAGATGCTAATTTTTATGGGGGCGTTATTTTGTTCAGGAACACGTGCAAATATGCTCTCTGGAATTATGATTGTATTATTTGCGTATTCTTTTTATACATTTTATATAAAGAAAAAAACTCTAAAATTTATTCTAATTTTTATTTTATTTGCAATATCTGCACTTCTTGTTATTATGAAATTATTAAATGATAATGATGTTTCTTCTCTTGGAGTAAAGAAAAATCATATAATTTCATATCGGAATTTATTTGAGCAAAATCCTTTACAATTTGTTTTTTGTGGAAAAGGGCCTGGAACAATCTTTTATTCAAAAGGTTTCAATAGGTTTTGTTCTTATACAGAACTTTCTTATTATGATCTTATAAAAGATTTTGGTCTTATTCAAACTATTATCTTATGTTTACTGCTTCTTTCTCCTGTTTTTTTTATTTTTAAAAATACTGTTTTTGATAGATTTTTTAAAATTACTATTTCTATAGGATATTTAGCGTATCTTTTTATTAGTGGAACAAATCCTCTTTTAATCAGTTCTACAGGTTTCATAGTTTTTGCAATTATAGGAACATTGGGCACTTGTGAAAATTTTTCATTGGATATTGTTTATAAAAGTAAGTCTAAAAAACTATTTTTATTAAAACATATTTTTAAATATAAAAATTAATACACTCTAACTATTCTAAAAAAATATAAGACAGCGAAAACTATGAAAATTTCAATTCTTCTCGCAACATACAACGGAGAAAAATATCTTCGTGAACAGCTTGATTCAATTTTAAATCAAGACTTTAAGGATTTTATTCTTTATATTTCTGATGACGGAAGTTCTGACAATACTTTAAAAATCATTGCTGGTTATTCAAAGAAAGATGAAAGAATAAGAATTTTGCCTAAGCATGAGCCGAATAAATCTGCTTGTAAGCATTTTTTGTATATGCTTGAAAATGTTGAAAGCGATTTGTTCTTGTTCAGCGACCAGGATGATGTATGGACGAAAGACCATGTAAGCACGCTTATAAATAGATATAGTATTTTATCTGAAGATATAAAAAACAAACCAGTTTTAATTCATGGTGATTTAGAAGTTGTTGAAGAGAATCTTGATAGAATTTCAGACTCTTATATTAATTATATGAATCTGCCAAAAAATCCCAAAAATAAACATTTTTATTTTGTACAAAACAATGTTACCGGATGTGTAATGCTTATAAATAATGAGTTAAAAAATTTTGTTTTTTTGAATAAGCAAGATTTACTTAAAGATACTTCATCAATAATTATGCATGATTCTTTCTTTGCAACAATTGCTTGTGAATTTGGTAAAAAAATCTATGTTGATAAAACTATAGAATTATACAGGCAACATGGAAAAAATGTTGTTGGTGCATATGATACTAAATCATCAAAATATATTATAAGAAGATTTTTGGATAAGAAAAAATATCAAGAAGAACTTAAAGCATATAGAAAATTTGCTTTATTCTTTAAAAGTTATTTTGAAGAAAAGCTTTCAGAAATAGAGCTTAATAAATTAAATATTTTTGCAAATCTAAAAGAGTATTCAAAAATTTACAGAATATTTTTTGTTATAAAAAATGGATTTTTAAAACATGGAATAAAGAGAAATATTGGCTATTTACTATTTCTCTAAAAAAGCATTTTTCGTTTAACTATATAAATTTTTGTTTTTAAAATAAGAATCCTTCATTTCTACTCACTCTGTTAAGGAACAAATAAACTTATGATTTCTGTCTGTATGCCGACTTACAACGGCGAAAAATTCATACGAATACAACTGGAGTCGATTCTCTCTCAGCTTGGAAACGATGACGAAGTCGTGATTTCAGACGATTCTTCGGCTGACAAAACTGTTGAGATAATAAAATCATTCAACGACAGCCGGATTCATCTGCTTGAAAACAACTCTTTTCATTCGCCGATTTACAACCTTGAAAATGCCCTGAAAAACGCAAAAGGCGACTTCATCTTTCTTTCTGACCAGGACGATGAATGGACGGTGGACAAAGTTTCAGTCTGCATGGAAAAACTTAAAGACAGCGACCTTGTGATTCACGATGCGGACATTGTAGACGGAAACGGAAATCAGACATCGGAATCTTTCTTCAAGCTGAACCATACCAAAAGTGGAAAGTTCTATAACCTTCTGAAAAACGGCTATCACGGTTGCTGTATGTGCTTTTCAAAAAAACTTTGCGAAGCCTTGCTGCCTTTTCCGAAAAAGCTTCCTATGCATGATTCCTATATCGGAAACTTTGCGGCTTTCAATGGATACAAAGTGAAATTTTCTGACGAAAAGCTGATTCATTACAGAAGGCACAATTCGAATGCCAGCAATTCATCAGAAAAAAGTAGCCGTCCATTTTTTGCAAGACTTAAAGACCGTATCATTCTTTTGAAATCAATAAAGAAATAAATTTCTCAAAAATAAAAACTTTTAAATCTAAATCATAAAAACAAAATTTCCAAAAATCATGTTTTTCTCAACAAAACAGACATGGAGCTATCTATGCTGACGTCCAGCGTTGTCCTTTACAAAACTCGTGCAGACCAGCTGTCTGCGCTTATTGACTGCGTAAAAAAATCCGAAGTTATGGATAAAATTTATTTTGTCGATAATTCGCCTGACGAATCTTTACGTGAAGTTTGCGAGGATGTTGAAAAATCCGAGTACATATTTAACGGTAAAAATATCGGCTATGGTGCGGCTCATAATATTGCGATAAAAAAGGCAGTTCAGGAAAAAAGTGAATATCACATTGTTCTGAATCCTGACATAAAATTTGCGCCAGATGTTCTTCCGAAACTTGTTGAATTTATGGACGGCAATTCAGATGCTGTTTATGTTCTTCCAAAAGTTGTCTATCCGAACGGCGAACTTCAGTATTTGTGTAAACTGCTTCCGACTCCTTTCGACCTGATTTTCCGCCGGTTCATGCCAAAGACGAAACTGATTCAAAAAATGAATGACAGATACACTCTGAAAATGAGCTGTTATGACAAAATCATGAATCCGCCGTGCCTTAGCGGTTGCTTTATGTTCATGCGGACAAGCGCGCTTGAGAAGAACAATATATTTTTTGACGATCGGTATTTTATGTACTGCGAGGACTTTGACCTTATCCGCCGTCTGCACCGAGTTGGAAAAACTCTGTTCTATCCGGACGTTACGATAATTCACGACCATGCAAAAGAAAGCTACAAGAATAAAAAAATGCTTTTGGAACACATTAAAAGCGCAGTCAAATATTTCAATAAATTCGGCTGGTTCTTTGACAAGGAAAGATGGGAGATGAATAAAAAGGTATTGGGAGAGATGAGAGAGCTTGAGTCTAATGAAATTAATTTAAAATATAAAATACAGGTAAAATGATTTTTAGAAAATTTTGTCCGATGAAATTATATGTTTTGGATAATATTATAAAAGAGCAGTTAACTCTTTCCAATCCAAATAATTTTAATGATGTTTTTGATTGTGCGTTATTAAGGGATAATGATTTTTTGAAAAATCTAAAGTATGAAGAACGTTGTTATATTTCAAATTTAAAAGTTCTGTGTTTGTTTGATGTTTCAAATAAGTTGGATAATTATGATGAAATAAAACGATATTTTTGGTCGTTTTATGGAGATTCTCACAGAGGTATTTGCATAGAGTTTTCTATACCTGATGAAGAATTCAAGAATACTACTAGTAATGGCATACTAAAAGTTACTAATGAAATTCAAACGATTTCTTTAAATGTTAATTGCTTTGCAGGAAATGTGGAATATAGAAATGATATTATTAATAATATTTCAACATTAAAAAATACGGTTAATAGAACTGATTTTTTTCAAATAATAAAGAACGGTGCTTTTCTTAAAGATTCAATTTTTTCAAGAGAAAATGAATTTAGAATTTTTAAAGTATGCGATAATAAAGAAGCTTTGGATTTTTTTCCAATAGAAAATTTTTCTCAGAAAAAAATTATATTTGGAAGAGAATGCAAAGATAGTTTTAAAAAACTTATATTTAACTCGGTTGGCAATAAATATAAAATATATTTTGTAAATGATAAAATGGAAGAAAAAATTTATGAGTTCAAATAATAAAAAATTACTAGGTATTGTCTACTTTATCCAAGGCGAAATAAACCCAATAAAAGTTCTTGTTTTTGCATTAGGAAATGTCATTTATCATCTTCAAAAAACTCAGGTTGTAATTTACGATTATGAAAAAATAAGAAATGCTTACTTAAATGAGTATAATATAATCATTCCAAAAGGAAAAATTGAGAAATTTGTTAATGAAAATTTTATCATTAATGGTTCTCGCTATGAATTTGATGAAAAATATGAAATAACTTTGGAAGAACTCTCTAAAAAGTTATTAGAAGAAAAAAAGAATTTTAATGATAAGTTAAATGAATTAACAAATGATTTTTTTCACTTTTATAGCAAAATAAATAAAAATATTAAAAAACAAGAATGTAAAGCCATTTTTAATAGAGTAATTTTAGATAATTCAAATGAAAATGAAGAATATCAACAATCAGAAGATGATTCTTTAAGAAATTCTTATTTAAAATATTTAATTAAGAATAGAGAGGATTTATATAAACTCATTGAAAATATTAATATAGCACAATCAATAAAAGAAATACCTTTGAAGATTTATGACTTTAATTATTTTAATTGTTGCTTTTTTTTAGATACTCCAATTTTAATGAAGTATTTAGGTTATGATGGAATTGATTATAAAAAAACATACGAAAAAGTTTTTAAACAGTTAAAAGACTCAGATGTCAAATTTTATTTATTTGAACATACTTTTGAGGAGACATGGGGAATTCTTTTTTCTTGGAAACTTGCTTATGAAAGAAATAATTTTACAGCAAAAGGTCTAGATGTTTATTTACAAGCAAAAAAATACTATAAAGAAAATTTTAACTCTATTATACCACTTGATAGAGAAAAATTAAGAGAAATAATACTAGGCAAGGAAATTGAAATTTTATCTAAACCAGAACTTACAAAAGAAAATTGTGTTTATGATGAAATTAATCTGAAAGAAAGTTTTGAAAAAAAATATAAAACAACATTTTCATCTTATCCTGATAGAATATTAAGAGATATAGATTCTATAATAGGAATACAATGTATCCGAAATAAAAATAATATAAAAAATCCAAAATCATATGAAGCTGCTAAATATTTCCTATTAACTGATAATCAACAATTGTTCAATATTACAAAAGATAATTATAATAAGATTTTTCCTGATAGCGAGGATAGTATTTTTTGTGAAGTTCAATGCATAGAATACATTATATATAATTTATGGGAAAAAAATGGAAAATACTATCTTCCTAAAGAATTGTTAAAAGATAAAATTTTAATTTCCAATACTATAACAGATGATTTCAGACAAAGTTTTTTAGCTTTATCTTATCGTTTGACAAAATTGAATGAAAAAATAGATTTAGTAAAACTTGTTTCTGAAAATCCAGAAATTCTTCAAAATGCAAATGATATTTATATTGAAAATAACAAATCTATAGAAAAAGTTATTGGGTTTTTGGAAAAATCATTTGAAGCGAAAGAAAAAACTTATGATTTTGATTATCAAAAGAAAAATGCAAATAATACAAATTACGATAATAAAGAGCTGGTTTTGAAGAAAAGAGAAGAGGAGTTAATAAAAAAGGAGAATGATTTTAATTCTGAAAAAGAGAAGTTTTATAAACATCCATTTTTATATTTTATTAACTACCTTATTTCAAGAATATTTCATAAAACAAGATAGATTGGTTACTTTTTCCAGTATTGCAGAAAAATATCTTAAGAACCTTGGTTATGGTTCAATGTGCAACAGAAGATGAAGCTCGAGCTAGAGTTACAGAATTAAAAGTTAAGCATAGATATCCGATATATTTTTTTAAGAGCGACACAACCGGTGAAAAAGATTTTGAGGAATTTTATACCGCAAATGAAAAGATTGTAATGGATAAATTTGATTCTCTTGGTGTAATTAAAAATGAAGTCTGTTATGATGAAAAAATGCTCCAATACTTTACAGACACAATTTTCACTATGAAGAATAAAGAGGAATGGACTCGTATTGAACTTATAGAACTATTCAATGAAATGATTCCTAATTTTAACCATAAAGAAACCGGAAAGTTTTTGGATAGCAGGATGTGATGGAAGAGTTTCTATCTCATGGAAATCTTCTAGCTACAACTAGCAGTCTAGAAAAATTTAACAGTCTTAGGAATGTAAACCACAAACTATCCCATCAAACGAGTGGAGTTCACGTGAAAATATGAAGCAAAGCGGAATATTTTCACGGAATCACGAGTTCATAATCAAAAAAGGCTTCGGTAACATTTAGTTTCCGAAGCCTTTTTTTGTTTCCATTTATTTTTTAGTTGTCTATTTTATTAAAAATCTGTCATTCTTTATAAACTTTTCCAAACTTTCTTGCCATTCAGGAATTTTGATTTTCAGCAAGGTTTGGATTTTATCTTTGCTTAAAACTGAATATGCCGGGCGTTTTGCAGCGCACGGATATTCGTCGGTCGTGCAGGAATTTATAGCGCAGTCCTTCGTGATTCTGCCGTATTTTTTTCCAAGCTCATATATTTTTTTTGTAAAATCAAACCAAGTTGTTTCGCCTAAATTTGTAAAATGGTAAACTCCATAAGGCAAAGCTGATTTTTTTCCAAACAGGCTTTTTGCTTTTTCCGATGTGGCCATAATCTTTAAAATTGCAGAAGCCAAGTCAACGGCGCAAGTCGGAGTTCCTTTCTGGTCGCAAACAACGCTCACTTCATCTTTTGAATTCATTGCTTTTGTCATTGTGTAGACAAAATTTTTTCCATCGAAACCATATAGCCATGCAGTGCGTAAAATGTAGTACTGCGTCATTTCTTTTTCCACAAAATCTTCGCCTGCGGCTTTTGTTCTTCCATAAACTGAATCCGGACATTTCAGCATATCTTCTGTATACGGAAAATTTCCTGTTCCGTCAAAAACATAATCTGTTGAAATGTGAATCAGCTTTGCGCCAAGTTCGCGAGTAATCCTTGCAATATTTTTAGGACCTTCAGCATTAAGTTTTTCAGCAAGCTCAGAATCTTCTTCGGCTTTATCCACGGCAGTGTAGGCGGCGCAATTTATTACCCAAGTGATTTTTTCTGGAACAGTTCCGCGGGCAACTGAAATTCCAGTTCTTCCGGCGGCAGTTCCGTGATTATGCGCAAACTTTGAAAGTTCCGCAGGATTTGTTATGTCAACGTCTCTGTCGCTTCCAATCCAGTCAATTTTATTTTCTGTAAACTGCTTGGCAATTTCACTTCCAAGCATTCCTTTGTAACCGATAAGCCAAACCATTTTTTGCTCCAAAATAATGAAAACGCTTTTACTGTTTTTCCTTGAATTTTTTTACAACGTTTCTAACGGAAGAACTTGCGCCTTTTTTCATAACAAGGATTTTACCATTTTTTACAACAACAATCAAATCCTGAACTCCGCAAAGAGCAACCGGCATATCAGAGTAAACAAAGTTTCCGTTGCTTTCAACTGAAATAAATTCATCTTCGCCTTGCTCAAAATATTTTTCAAACGAATCCCAGCTTCCAACATCATCCCAGTAAAAAGAAGCTTTTACGCAAACTGCATTTTGCGTCCGCTCGGCAACTGCATTGTCAACCGCAATCGATTTTACAGAATTGTAGGCTTCATTAAGCGGTTGCCAGTTTTCAATATATTTTATTGAATTTAAAAGTTCCGGCTTTGGAAATTCAGCGTTGTCAAAAATTTTAAAAGTTTCGTACATTTCGCTTTCGTACTTTTTAATTTCAGATTCAAAAAGTAAATTTGAAAATCCAAACATTCCGCTGTTCCAAGCGTATTTTCCGCTTGCAAGATAAGCCTTCGCAGTTTCCAAGTCAGGCTTTTCCTTGAAGCTTTCAATCTTTAAAACTGAATTTTCAGAATCCAAAGGCTCGCCCATATTTATGTAGCCGAATCCAGTTGAAGGCTCGTAAGGCGGAATTGCAAAGCACACGAATTTTCCCTGATGCGCAAAATCCGCGGCTTTCTTGCAGTCTGAAACAAAATTTTCCAAAGGTGAAATAACTTGGTCGCTTGTCAAAACCAAAATCAAATGCTCTGATTTTTCCGCAAGCTCAAGAAATTTGCAGGCAAGCAAAAGGGGCGGGCAAGTGTGCCTTGAGCAAGGTTCTGCAATCACGTACAAGTCGTTTTCAATTTTCTTTTTCTGCGGCTCGGAAACTTTTTCTTTTAAAGCTTCAACTTGCTTTGTAAGTTCCGCGCAAATTTCAGGACGCGAAATAATTAGAATTTTTCCAGAAGGCTCAACTGCCAACGCCCTTATGACTGCATTCTGCAAAAAAGAAATTCCGTCTGCAAAAGCCATAAACTGCTTTGGAAATTCCGGAGTTGAAGCGGGCCAAAGTCTTTCGCCGAATCCGCCGGCAAGAATCACAACATCAGTAAAATTCGAATTACTCATTTATCGCTCCCATAAAAAGTCAAGATTAAAACTTCAGTTTTAGGATTGACTTTTTAAGTTGTTTCGCAACGAAGTGAGAAACAACCGATGATAAGAAAGTTTGCAACGCAAACTTTTAAAGATAAAAACAGACGCCATTTTCGGCTGTTTTTATCTTGCCTCCTGCAATTTCTGCTCTTCCATTTTTGCAAAGAAATAGGCGCAGAAAGTTTTTATTCTGTTCATAAAAGATGTGTCAACGCGGTCTCTAAGAAAAAAAACGCTTGGGGCTTTTACCGCTCCGATTCCATAAAGAATCCATTTATCTTCAGACTTGAAAATCACAATTATAGACTTCATGTTTTCTGGACTGACGCAATTAAATTTGTCGTAGTAGCGCATTGTGGAAAGATTCGTTGACTCATAGTAATAATATCCGTCATTTTTTTCCGAAGTGATTTTCATCGGAACAAGTCCAAAAGGCTTCATTTCAAAATCAGCATTTACAATCTGAATATTTCCAGCTTCCTGCGTTGATTTTATTTCCGCGGAAGTATACAAATCGTACCATTCTTCGGCTCGCTCTGAATAATAAGGAATTCCTGCATAAGACGGAATGTCCATTACAAGAGAAGAAAAATTTTCAAGAAGATTTTCATTGCCTTCATAAGGATATTCTTTTATTACTTCCGCAAAATAAGCAGGCTTAAGATTGCTGACAGTTTCAACAGCTTTTTTCAAGCCCGGATTTTCGCCTTTCATGCACATTTTTTTGTATGAGCCTGTATTTTTAATTACAGTTTTTCCGCTGCTTAAAGATTCAATATCTTCAGCTGACAGATTTTTATTATAAGGCGATTCTGAAAAAGCTCCGGCGAAGGCAATAGAAAATAAAGCAAAAGCAACAACGTTCTTTAAAATAGATTTCAATGTTTTCCCCTATAAAAATAAAGACTAATTATTATAGTAAATAAAAATCAAACTTGCAAGGTTACATCAGGAATTCTAAATATGCTAGATTGAAGAAAGTCTTTTTTTTGTATAAAATCGTTTCCATGAATATGGAAGCTTTTATTTTGGGCTGCGGAGGAATGATGCCGTTGCCATATCGCCACCTTACATCAGTTTTGCTTCGGCGCGACGGAGACTTGTTTTTATTTGACGGCGGAGAAGGCACGCAGGTTTCTTTAAGGCGGCTTAATTTAAAATGGAAGAAAATCAATGCGATTTTTGTTTCGCATACGCATGCAGACCACGTTACAGGGCTTCCCGGAATTCTTATGCTTTCTTCACAAGTTGACAGAACCGAGCCTCTTTATATTTTTGGTCCGCCGAAAATCGCAGAATATATAGAAACAAGCCGCAAAGTTCTGGATATGTACATAAATTATCCGATTGTTATAAAGGAAATAACAGAGCCGGGCGTAGTTTATGAAGGCGACGGATTTTATATAAGGTCGTTTCCTCTTGAGCATACAAAAACTTGTGTAGGATATACGCTTGAAGAACTTGACCGTCCTGGAGAATTCAACCCGGAAGAAGCAGAGAAATTAAAAATTCCAAAAGGACCTTTATGGGGAAAACTTCAGCGTGGCGAAAGCGTTTTGAACGAAGATGGAGTTGAAATAAAGCCAGAGCAAGTTGTTGGAAAAAATAGAAGCGGCCGGAAATTCAGTTTTGTAACAGACACAATGTATCTTCCGTCGATTGCAAAAGAAGTGAAGGGCAGCGACCTTTTAATCTGCGAGGGGATGTTTGCAGACGGATGTGAAGATCAGGCAAAAGAAAAAAAACACATGACATCCCGTCAAGCAGCCACAATTGCAAGAGATGCCAATGCGCTAAGAATG
The DNA here is from genome assembly GCF_934725225.1 of uncultured Treponema sp. Lineage (NCBI taxonomy): Bacteria > Pseudomonadati > Spirochaetota > Spirochaetia > Treponematales > Treponemataceae > Treponema > uncultured Treponema sp. The sequence continues at coordinate 168,855 of NZ_CAKVAM010000005.1, read as the reverse complement.
GGACTCATTCACTACAGTCCGCGTTACAACGACAAAGAGCTTAATGTTCTTTTAGAGCAGGCGCAAGAAATTTATCCAGAAGCACGCCTTACAAAAGACAGAATGAGAATAGAGATTCCTTATGTCGAATGAAGTTGAACTGATTTCTTTCTGCAAAAATTACGGAAAATTTTCAGCTTGTAAAAACATAAATTTCTATGCTGAAAAAAATTCTATCACAGGAATTCTCGGACCAAATGGAGCTGGAAAAACTTCCGTCTTAAAAACAATCTGCGGACTTCATTACCAGACCAGCGGAACTGTAAAAATTTGCGGAACAGAAGAAACCGACGAATTTAAAAAGTCAACAGCTTTTGTTCCAGAAATTCCAGAACTTGATTCAAACCTTACGGTAAAAGAAACTCTTTTTTTTGAAGCTGAAATTTCAGGGCAGAAAAAAAATGAAGCTGAACTAACTGTAAAAAAAGCAATTGAAATTTGCGGACTAGAAGAAGTTTTCAATAAAAAAATTTCAAAACTTTCAAAAGGATTCAAGCAAAGAACGAGCCTCGCAAAAGCAATCTGCAAACTTCCAAAAATTCTTGTTCTTGACGAATTTTCAGCAGGACTAGATCCGGCGCAAATTGCTTCGTTCAGAAAAAAACTAAAAAATCTTTCAGGCTCAATGACAATTATTTTTTCAACGCATCATATTGAAGAAGCGGTTTCTTTGTGCAATAGAATTTATATAATTGCAAACGGAGAAGTTGCAGCTTGCGGAACTGAAAAAGAAATAACAAAAAAATTTAACTGTAAAAATCTTGAGGAAGCGTTTATTTTCGCCACGGAAAAATCACAATGAAAGCTATTTTAAAAAGATATTTTTTTAACTTTGCAATAAATCCGTTCACATACATTTTAGTTGCCGCATTCGGAATTTTCATAAGCCTTAGATTTTTTGTTGGGCAGCAGTTTTTTCTTGGAGCTGGTTCTACAGACTTGCACAGTTTTTTTTCAGCATTTCCGCCAGCCTGCATTTTATTTTTGCCAGGGCTAATTTCAATTTCTTCAAATGTAAAAAAAGATTTTCCTTTAAAATCAGTTTATATACTTCTTCCAGAATTTTTTTCAGTTTTTTTTATTTGCTGCTTTGCAACATTGCTTTCTGTCTTAGTTCCAGTTTGCGTTTCTTTTTTTGGCGATATTGAAATTTCTCAAGCTTTTATTGGCTTTATAGGAATTTTATTTTACTTTTCCGCCGCGGTTTCTTTTGTAATTTTTATTTTCAGCATAATAAAATCCGCTGGAGTTTCTTTTGTAGTTTCCGCATTTTTTCTTGCAATCATAAATTCAATTCACAACATTCCGCTTTATTTTAATCCGCCGGAATTTTTAAGCACAATAATAAAATTCATTTCGTTCGCCTGGAGATTCGATTCTTTTTCAAAAGGAATTTTCAGCATTCCTGATTTTCTTTTCTTTTCTTCATGCGCTGTATTTTTTTACGCGCTCGCATTTTTTATTCAGGAAGACAGAAAAGGGAACAAGTCTGTTTATTTAAAAAAAATAAAACGCGCATTTGCATTTTCATTTTTACTTTTTACAATTGTAAATGAAAATTTAAATTTAAAAATTGATTTTACTTCATCAAAAAATTTCAGTGTAAGCAAATACAGCAAAAAAGTTTTAAGCCAAGTTGAAGATCCTGTTTCAATTTCTTATTATTTAAGCCCCAAATTAAAAAGCCTTTATCCGCAAGTAAAAGATGTAACTGATTTTTTACAAAGCTATGCAGGAGAATCAAAAAAAGTTTCACTTGAAATTATAAATCCGGCAAAAGAAAATATTGCAAAAAAACTTTCAGAAATAGGAATAAGAGGCTATCCGATTAAAACTTCTTCCGCAGATTCTGCAAGTATAACAAATGTTTATTCCGCCATAAAAATTGACTACCTTGGAAAAACTGAAACAATTCCATTTGCGCTGAATATATCAAGGCTTGAATTTGATTTAACTAGAAAAATAAAATCTCTTGTTGAAGAAAAAGAAAATCCAGTGCAAGTTGTCTGCGCTTCATCTTTTGCAAACGGCTACAGTCTTGCATTTCAATATCTTGAGGCGGAAGGATTTTCAGTGATTCAGACATCGCTTCCTTCTGAAAAAAATTCAGACGCTGATATTTCATTTGATGAGTTTCCTAACATTCCTCTGATTATTTTCGGAAGCGACAAGTTCACAAAAAGCGATTGCAAAATCCTTGAAAAATTTATTCTCAATGGCGGAAAAGTTTTTATTGCAAGCCAGCCTTATTCAATAGACTTTGAAGACAATTGGTCTGTAAAGCAAAATGAATCCAATCAGCTTTTTGAGCGGCTTATGTTCACTTTTGGAATTTATTTTAAACAGACTCTGACTTGCGACATTTCAAATTTAAGAATTACAATGACAAGCAATTCCGATGTCAATGGAAATAAAAAAGCATCTCAGACAGAATATATAAATTATCCACTTTGGATTTCCTTAAGGGCGCAGAAAAATGCAGTTTCCGGGCTTTCACTTTTTTGGCCTTGCGCATTCGATATTGACGATGAAGTTGCAGAAATTGAAAATTTAAAAACAGTTCCGATTCTTTTTACAAGCAGTCGCTCATGGCAAATTCCAAGAACAGAAAATTTTATAACAAATCCTTTTGCAGTTCCAAAGTCAGCTGAATCAGAAGAAGAATATTCATCTTTTGCAATTTGCGCTTCTGCTACAAAAGAAAATGAAAAATCTCCGTCTCTCATACTTTTTGCAGACCAATATGCTTTTTCAGATTCGCTGCTTTCGTATAATTCAAATTCTATTTTTGATGTTGATTCAAGAAGCCTTGATTTTTTATGCAACGGAATTTTTATGTTGAACGGAGAAGATGAGCTTTTAAACTTAAAAAACAAAACAACATTCAACACAACACTTTATAAAATCAGCAATGAAAATATCAGAGAAGCCGCGATAAAAACGCTTTTTGCAACGTGTGTGCTGCCAATATTTATAAACCTAACAATAGGTTTTGTTTTCTTTTCAAAGAGAAGGAGGTTCAACAAATGAAGCGCATTTCATCAAAAAAAGCTCTTCTTATATTTTACGGATTCGACATAATTCTTGTTCTGATTTTACTGCTGCTTTTTCTTCCGCTGTCAAGGAAAAATATTCCAGAAACTTCAAAACTGAAATTCATTGACAATGCAAAAGAAATTTCTTCCATTGAAATTTACAATGCAAAAGAACGAAAAAAAATTATAATATTCCAAAAAGACGATATATGGCTTGGAACGGATGATGATTCAAACATGACGCTAAACTGGCCGTGCGACATTCAGACAATAAAAAATTTTTTATCAGAAGCCGAAAAAGAAAACACTTTGTATAAAAAAGCTGAAAAAGTTTCGTCCTGGGCAAGCCTTGGCGTAGATGAAAAAAATTCATGCCGAATAACTTTTTTTAAAAACGGAAATGAAAAAGTTTCGGAATTTTTCTTTGGAATAGAAGATTCCATTTCTGAAAGAATTTCATTCAGAACATCAAAAGACCAGACAGTTTGGGAAACAAAAACTTCTGTTTCAAATTTTCTTTTTAAGGACACTTCATTTTGGGCAGATCCGTACATAGAGCCTTTATGCGTAACTGATGAAAATGAAACTTCCGCAAAACTAAGAAGAGGACAGCTTGTGTATCTTTCTCCGTCAGAAAATATCAAGCCGGAAAAAGTTGTTTCAAAAATATTCAGCAACACAAACAAAGCAGTTTATTCAATTTACAAAAAAGATGACTCGTACATCGTCATACCTTCTTTTTCTTCGCTGGAAAAAAACACAGACGCAATAAAATCGATAAACTACAGATATTCAATAAGCCAATGGACTTATGAAAAATTCCTAGAGGCAAACAAATGAATGAAAAAAAATCCGCTATCGGTGTCTTTGAAAGTTTTGCAGAAGAATATTTGAATTTTGAGAAAACTCCCAAGAAAAATATTTTTTGGCTCGACACGATGGAATTTCTTTGCAAACGGCTTTCCAATCCGCAAGACTGCTGCCCGAGTTTTCATGTCGCAGGAAGCAAAGGCAAAGGCTCAATTTCAAAAATGATTGCCTGCATTTTGGAGGAAGCCGGATATTACACAGGCTTGTATTCGTCGCCGCATATTTTGAATTTCAACGAGAGGATAGGTACAGTTTCTGGTCTCTTTCCTGAAGAAGTTTACGAAAAATCAGTAAAGCAACTTATAGACAGCATAAATTCTATTAAGACTGAAGAACTTCCCGGAAAACGACCTGTTACTTGGTTTGAGCTTGCAACATTGCTTGGAATGCTGTGCTTTAAAAATGCCGGAACAAAATATGCAGTTTATGAAGTCGGAATCGGAGGAAGGCTTGACGCAACAAATGTTATAAATCCAGTTTGCAGCTGCATAAGCCAGATTGAGCTTGAACACACCGAATATCTTGGAAACACAGAGGAACTCATTGCCGCAGAAAAAGGGGGGATTATAAAGCAAGGAATTCCTGTAATTGTTTCTGGACAAAAAGAATCAGTCAAAGATGTTTTTAGAAAAATTGCAAAAGAAAAAAATTCTCCAATATTTTTTACTGACGAATACTGCAAAATATCTGAAATTGTATACAAAAATACACAGCAAACTTCAACAAATTCTCAAAGTGTACATTTTTTTAGACAAAATTCAGTAAAAATGTGCTTTTCTTTAGACTCTGAAAAATTTTCACGACCTTTAAATGTTTCACTTTCACTGCTAGGCGAATTTCAGGCAAGAAATGCGGCAGTTGCATCCTTGGCTGTAAAAACAGTATTTCCAAATCTTAATGAAAGTATAATTGAAAAAGGGCTTGAAAAAACTATTCTTCCCGGAAGATTTGAGTCAGTTGATTTGACAAATTCGCAGTTCAAGGACATTTCAAACTTAATATTAGACGGCGCACATACAGTAAAAAGTATTGGCTTTACAATGAATACATTCTGCAACCTTTTTTCAAATGAAAAAACTGATTCTTATCTTCTTTTTGCTTGCGCGGCAGACAAAAATGCAGAAGAAATTGCGGAGTTGTTCAAAGGAAAATTCAGCCATGTAATTTTAACAGTGCCAGGAGGAACAAAAGAATCAGACTTTCCGCGGCTAAAGGCAGCTTTTGAAAAATCCGGCATAGAATATACTGCGATTCCCGATTATTTAAAAGCCATTCCATATATACTTTCCAAGGCTGCAGAAGAAAAGGCGACAGTTTTGGTTACAGGCTCGTTTTATCTAGTTGCGGAAGTAAAAAAATATCTTTTAGCGCAGAAAACAATTATTCAGTTTTCTCACTGAACAAAGACACGCGGAACACGCTTTGAGATTCCGCAGGTTATTTCATAAGAAATTGTACCTGTAAGATGCGCAATATCATCGGCAGTTTGCAAAGCTCCATCTGAACTGTCCCCAAACAAAACGGCTTTGTCCCATCTTTTTACAGCACAATCTGCACCCAAATCTATCATACACTGATCCATGCAAATGCGTCCGCAAATAGGATAGTTTTTTCCATCTACTGCAATTTTCACACCGCATTCAGAAAATCTCCTGAACCATCCATCTGCATAGCCAACTGGTACAACGCCAACATTGGTATCAGATTTGGCTTCCCATCTGCATCCATAGCCTGCAAATTTTCCTTTTTCAAACTGCCGGATTGAAGAAACACAGCTTTCCAAAGTCATAACAGGCTTTAGTTCTACATTTTTTCCTTTTGAAGCCAAATATTCTTTTGAAACTTCGTCAGCGTAATAGCCATAAACAATAATTCCTGGCCGAACCATGTCAAGATGCATTTCCGGAGAATCAAGCGTAGCGGCAGAATTTGCGCAGTGGCAAAGCCCGGGATTAATTCCAGCCTTTTTTATATTGCTGATTGCCTCAAGAAAATTTTCAAACTGAAACTTTGTATACGATTTTCCTTTTTCTGAAACACAGTCGCTAAGCGCAAAATGAGTCGCAGTTCCGCCCAAAACAAGATTTTTGCAGCTTTTAATTTTGAGCGCAATTTTTCCAGCTTCGGAAGGAAGACATCCAATTCTGCCCATTCCTGTATCAACTGCAAGATGAACCGCAAAATTTTCTATTCCAAGTTTATTGCAGGCAGCAGAAAAAAGCTCTATATATTCTTCATCAAAAACAAAAGGCGTAATTCCGGCGGAAACAACTTCTTCAACTTCATTTGGAGAACAAAGACTTAACATAAGAATAGGCGAGGAAATTCCAGCATTTCTAAGCTCAACGCCTTCTTCACAAGTCGCAACAGAAAGATAATCCGCGCCAGCTTCAAGAGCAGCCTTCGCGCAAGGAATAGCTCCATGTCCGTAGGCATCAGCTTTTACAGCAACGCACATTTTTGTTTCAGGCTTTAAGCATTTTTTTATTTCTATAATATTGTTTTTTAAATTATCCAAATGAATCAAAGCTCTTGTAGCACGCATAATCAAAAAGTCTAGTCAAATCACAAATTTTGTCAAGAGAAAGAGGAATGCCCAGTCAAAAACATTTCTTTCTATAGAATATAAGCAAAAAAAATGCTAAGTTAATTTCATGGTAGTTTTTTTCGATTTGGACAGAACGTTAATGGATTTTGAATCTGCGGAAAATCTTGGAATAAAAGCAGTTTTTGAAAAATACAAAAATGAAATCCACATGGGTTTTGACGAATTTTGCGTTCAATGGAAAAAATGGGCGCAGCATTTCTTTGACAAATATTCAGCAGGAGAGTTGACTTTTGACGAGCAGCGGAAAGGAAGAATCGCAAAAGTATTCGAGCTTAACGGAAACCCAATAAAATCAAAAGAGGAGCTTGATTCAAGGTTCAGACTTTATTGGTCAACTTACGAAAAGGAATGCAATCTTTTTTCCGACGCGCTGCCAGCATTAAAAAAACTTTCAGACTTGAATATTCAAATGGGAATTATAACAAACGGCGATTCTGAAAATCAGCGGTCAAAGCTAAAAAAAGCCGGCGTAACAGATTTTTTCAACCCGATTGTAATTTCCTCAGAAGTCGGAATCAGCAAGCCGGACTTGAAAATTTTTCAAAAAGCAATGGAACTTGCAAATTCATCAGAAAACGAAACTTGGTACATCGGGGACAGCCTGGAGCATGACATAGTTCCAGCAAAAAAACTTGGAATAAACACATTGTACCTTAACAGAAAACGGCAGGGCGAATTAAAAATTGAACAGAAAAATCCGCTGTATGCAGAAGTAAAAGATTTTTATGAAATGACTAGAATAATAGAAACTGCAATAAAAGGCTGAAAAAATGCCCAGAACGAGACTTGAACTCGTACATCCTTACGGACTCTAGTACCTGAAACTAGCGTGTCTACCAATTCCACCACCTGGGCAAGGTTTGAATAGTATATTTAAATATCAGTTTTTTGTCAAATATATTTAGCTGAATTCGGCAAAAGAAAACAAAATTTCAGCTTTTGCATCTCATAAATAAAGCCGCAAAAATCACAATCAGCGCGATAATGCTTGCAACAAAAAGCCAGGCAGGAACATCATCAGAGAAAATTGATTTTTTGTGGAGCTTAAATGCTTTTTTTATTTTTTTCCGTGAATTTCGTGAAAGCTGTTTTTTTTCTGAATCTTTTCCGCTTGAAGAAGTTCCATAGAGTTCTTCCTGAGTTACAGCATAATGGCAGGAAGGGCAGCCTTTTAAGAAATTTCTTACAGCTCCTATGTGGCCGCAATTCGGGCATCTTACCGCCGCAAAAAAACGTCCGCACTTTGGACAGAATTTTGCATTCGGAGCGACTTCTGAACCGCAGCCTTCACAGAAATATTTGGCTCGTTTTACTTCAGCCATTATTCAGTTCCCAAATTGTCTACTGTATAGTCGTAAATTTGCCAAATTCCATCGCGCTGGCGGACATAATAAGTGTAGCGTTTGCGTTCCATGAAATTGTCATTTTTAAACCACTCAATTACTTTTACAGTGCCTTCAGTCTGCGAATATGAAGTTGTTTCAATTTTGAATTTAGACGGAATCGCAACAATGTCATAGTCAATCCGCTGGAGCATCAAATCAGCTTTAAATGAACGAAGCATATCGGCACGCTCATCTGCGCTCACAAGATTGTATTTTCTTCCGCGGGAAGGATCACGCTTGAGCATTTCCTCCAAATCCATATAAAGGAAGAACTGATCCCAAAGGCTTTTTTGGCGCGCAACAATTGTCTGCTCAACAACACGATCCGGGCTTATGTCTTCAGGCTGAAGAACAACCGCAGTGTTTGTTTCAACAGGAAGCGCCGATGATGAAGCTGCGGACGGGCTAGGGCGGACTTCAAGGCTAAGGCGGTTTGAAGCCAAGCTGATATTTTTGTTTCTATAAAGCTCCGGATAGAATCTAAGTTCAACATAATAAATAGAAGGATCTTTTATTTCAAGATAGTCTTTTAGATTCTCACGGAAGGAATATTCTTCGCCCGGTTCAAGGGAAATTTCACGGAAATACACAGTCTGATTTGTAGTTCGTTTTCTTATCAGTCCTTGAGTTGAAGGAAGCTGCGTCTTTTTTACATTGAAAGCAATAAAATCCACGGAAAACATTTTGTCATCAGCGATTTTAAATCTCAAAGTAGAAGAGCCTTTATTTGAAACCGTTATATAAACATAGACAGGATTATTTTCTGCGTCTCCCGGATAGTAAACAGTTCTATCATAAAACTTTATTGAAACTTCCGCATTGTCAAGTTTCTGCTCTGATTTTTCTGGAACCTGCGCATAGGCAAAAAAACAGGAAATTGATATAACCGTAAGCAAAAAGCGTTTAATGTTCACAAAAATACTCCCGAGGAAAACCTCTTTTTTTTGATTTGCAGGGCTTTGCAATTCCCTCAAATAAAGCTAAAATAAGCAGATTATTCTATATACTATATCGGACAATTATGAAAAATACATTATCAACAAAAAGTCAAAATCCGCTGTTTAGCCTTATTAATTCCTGCAATGAATTTCACTCGGCGGCAATAAAATGCGCGGACGCAAAGCCTGAAGAATTTCCGCTTCAAATTTCAGGGCTAAAGGGAAGCCTTCCAGCATTTTTTATCAGGCAAACAGAAGAAAGGTACAGACAGAACTGCATCCATGAAACTCAGTATGAAAATAAATTTTTTCAGTTTCAAAAAGATATTTTCATAATTGTTCCGACTCAAAAAGAAGCAGACGAATGCGAAACAGATTTAAATACAGTTTTTGAAGATTCCGTAGAAATTTTCAAGTTTCCGTGGTGGGGAACGATTCCATACAGACCTGCGGCAAAAGGCTCGGCTGTTTTTGGAGAAAGAGCTGGAATCCTTGCAAAACTCGCAGTAAAAAATCCATTTTCTGAAAAACCAAGAATTTTTATAATAACGCAAAGGGCTTTTTTAACTCCAGTTCCGCCGGTTTCATACATCAAAACTTTGGTTACAGTTTTAAAGAAAGGACAGGAATTTGACCCTGAAAAACTTGCGGAAAAACTGGCAGAGCAGGGCTACCTTAGAGTTCCAAAAATCGGAATGAAAGGCGAGTTCGTTTTGCGTGGCGAAGTTCTTGAAATCTTTATGACCGGCGAAAAATATGCGCACAGAATTATATTTGATTTTGACACCATAAGCCAAATAAAACTTTTTGATCCAGAAACTCAGACTTCAAAGGAAAACATAGAGCGTCTTGTAATTTATCCGCAAAAAGAAATTATCTGGACAGAAGAGTTTATTGAAAAACTGGAAAGCGAATGGGAAAAAGAAGACGAAGCTGGCATAAAAAATGATTTCGCTATTTACGACAAAGCAAAAAAACAAAATGCAAACGAACGTTCAGCAGAAAAAAATAATAGCAAAACCGACAATTTACAAACTAACAAACAGTCAGATATTGATAAAAAACGGTTAGAAACGGACATCAATACTAACAACCGATTGTTAGATAAAAAAAACATACATCTCGCTCTCACAGATGCTGCAAAACAAGAAAAAGACAGAATTCTTGCAGAACTTCTTGAATTTAAGGAAACAGAAGGCGAAGAACTCTTTTACCCAATCCTGTTTGACAAACTGTATTCAATTTTAGACTACTTAACAAACAATACAGATGTTTATTTTTTTGACTGGGACAGACTTGTAAACGCAGAAAAAATGCTCGAAAATGAATACACTGTGGCGTATCGGCTTGCACGTCAAAATCTTCCTGTGTTTCCGCCTGCAACCATGCAACTTGATTTTTTCAACCTTGCAACCGAATGCAAAAAACTTGTCGCATTCAGAACATTAGACACATTGAGCAATTCAGAAGAAAATATTCAAGACAATTCCGTTGCGTTCAACACATCGCTAGAAATAAAATCACAAGCAGGGCAAAGCTATTTCGGAAACATAAATTACCTAAAAGAACAGCTGTCGTCCTTTTTGAAAGAAAAATACAACATTTTCATTTTTGCAGACAATGGAAATCAGGCTTTAAGAATAAAAGAAATTATTAAGGAATTCTGCGATTCTGGAGTTCAAGTTCTTCCGCAGGCTCTTACAGCCGGATTTATGATTTCCGATGAAAAACTTCTTGTCATTCAGGAAAATGAAATTTTCGGGCGAAAGAAAAACACGTCAAAATCAATTAGAAAAGTAAATTCAAAGCCAATAGATACGTTCGTTGATTTGACTCCGGGCGATTACATTGTCCATGTAAATTACGGAATCGGACTTTTCAAGGGAATCGAGCGCGTAAAAGCAATGGGTACAGAACGCGACTATATAAAACTTGAATATGCCGACGAGGAAATCGCCTTTGTTCCTATCGAGCAAGTGAATATGGTTCAGCGTTATATAGGAATCGAAAACGAAAAACCAAGACTCGACAGAATCGGCTCAAAAAGCTGGAGCGCAAGAAAAGCAAAAGTTCAGCAAAAAGTTGAAGAAATCGCCGAAAAACTGATAGACTTGTACTCAAAACGTCAGGCTTCACGCGGATTTTCGTTTCCAAAGGATACAGAATGGAACGCAGCATTTGAAGCCGCATTTCCTTACGAAGACACGCCCGACCAGTTTTCAGCAACGCAGGAAATCAAAGCGGACATGGAAAAGCCAGTTCCAATGGACCGGCTTGTATGCGGAGATGTTGGCTACGGAAAAACTGAAATCGCAATGCGCGCGGCATTTAAAGCTGTCATGGGCGGAAAACAAGTCGCATTTCTTGCGCCGACAACAATTCTTGCAGAGCAGCATTTTGAAAACTGCCAGGAACGCTTTAAAAATTTTCCAGTTACAATCGCGCAGCTTTCAAGGTTTGTTTCTCCAGCGGAACAAAAAAAGATAATTTCAAAACTTGCAAGCGGGGAAATAGACATTCTCATAGGCACACACCGAATTCTTCAGAAAGATGTCATTTTTAAAAATCTTGGACTGATGATAATTGATGAAGAGCAAAGATTCGGCGTAAAAGACAAGGAAAAACTCAAGACTTTAAAGACAAACATCGACTGCCTTGCAATGAGCGCAACGCCAATTCCGCGCACGCTTCACATGAGCCTTTTGAAAATCCGGGATATGTCGCTTCTTACAACGCCGCCGCAAAACAGACAGCCAATCGAAACTGCAATTGAAGAATACAACGACGAAAAAGTCGCCCGGGCAATAAGAAACGAAGTTCAACGCGGAGGACAAGTTTTTTACCTTCACAATAGAGTTGAAACGCTTGAAGAAACTAGGCTGAAACTTGAAAATCTTGTTCCCGAAATGCTGGTTGAAACTGCGCACGGAAAAATGACCAGCGAAGAGCTTGACGACATTTTTAGAAGATTCAAGATGGGCGGATTTCATATCCTTGTGGCAACTACGATAATTGAAAACGGAATCGATATTCCAAATGTAAACACAATAATAATCGACCGCGCGGATATGTACGGAGTAAGCCAGCTTTATCAGTTGCGCGGACGTGTAGGGCGAAGCGACAGAAAAGCTTATGCATATCTTTTTTATCCGCAGAACAAAGCGTTAAGCGAAGTTGCAATGAAAAGGCTTCAAGTAATAAGCGATTTTACAGAATTAGGCTCAGGATTTAAAATTGCAATGAAAGACATGGAAATCCGAGGCGCAGGAAATCTTCTTGGAAAAGACCAAAGCGGCGAAGTTTACGCAGTCGGATTCGAAATGTACTTAACGCTTCTAAATTCCGCAATCGAAAGACTTTCAAACAGCGACTGGACAGCACCAGAAGAAGTTCTGCTTGAACTTGAATACACAGGATTCATTCCAGACACATACATAAAAGACACACAGACAAAAATGGAACTTTACAAAAAAATCGCATCCGTTCAAACTCAAGATTCCTTAAATTCAGTCTGGGAAGAACTTTTTGATAGATTCGGACCGATTCCAGACGAAGTAAGCAGCCTCCTAAGCCTTGCAAAAATCCGCATAATCTGCAACAGACTATCGATAAGCTCTTTAAAAGAAAAAAAAGGAATTGTCCAAGTTGAATTCAGCAAAGTTTCAAAAGTCAACATTGACAAACTTTTGGGACTGATAAAAACAAGTTCAGGGCGCGTAAAACTAAACTCAGCCAAGCCAAACCAAATTATCTTGCAAACCGAAGCAATCGATTTAAAAAGCAAAAGTGAATTCATAAAGGAAAAACTTGAGCAATTGCTTTAAACACAATTTTCTTCAATATAAAGGTGGAAATTTGAGAATATACATAACTGCCTATAATGCGCATTCTGTCTACTAAAATATATCATTAATTCCCTCAACGCTCTTCTTTATTACGCATTTCGTTACACTTTTCCTTTGAAAAAATCAGGATGCGACTTTAAAAATTCTTCCTGTTCAATTTGCAGTTCTTTCCGTTTGTTTATAAGATCAATGTTTATTCTTGCAATCTGCGAATAAAGCTCCATATACGAAACTGGATTTTGCCCGGTTTTGCAGGAATCTGTCTTTACAAAATTCTTATTATCTTTTCGCCACATTTCTTCATCTTCCGCAGTCCAGCCATTTATTTCATTTTTGGCAAGCGTGTGAAGTTTTTCTATGCTGACAATTTCATACCACTTTTTTTCATAAAAAGATTCAATTGCAAGGCGGAAATTTTTATCACTGACTGGCAAAATCGCTTGATATTCATTTTTTCCCATTGATTCAATTTTTGCAGCCGAATTTTTTTCAAGAAATTCCCTATACTGCTCTGATTCAAAAAAAGCGTCTGGCGGCAAATAAAAACTGTACCTATAAATTCCGCCCCAAAGTCCTTGGCTCAAGGATTCGCGTTTTCGCATATTGGTTACAGGGAAAATAAAAGCTTCGGTAATCTGCAAATTTGAAGGCAAAACTTTATTCATTTTCGAAACAAACTCGGAAGTTTCCATATTTTCATAAAGCAAGCAAGACGCAGTTTCTTCAAAAGAAGGAATTCCCAAAGTCATTGCAGAGGCAAATTCCAAGCGCGGCAACGGATTAAAACCAGATGAAAACACAAAATTCAGCCCGGAGCGCAAAACCGCTTTGTGAAAAATTTCAACTTGAGACAAATAAGCAGTAAATTCTCCGCCATTTTTTCTTGTAAAATTGAAAATTACTCTATAAAGAATAGGAATATTGCATTCAGGCATTTGTAAAGGAGCTTTTACTGTATTATTTTTTATACATTTTAAGGCAGATTCTACGGTTTGTTGTGTAAATACTTCTACTTTTTCCTTTGTGTTGCAAACGCCGCATTTATGGTTGCAGTCTGTACTGCATTTTTCAGTAAGTTTATGTTCAAGGGATTTTTGCCATTCTTTTTTATAGAAGCCTTGCGCAGGACCAAGGCTGACAGAATTCCAAGGCAACGTATCTTCGTTCCAGTCGTGAAAAATCCAGTCTTTGACATTAAAATCAACTTCAGAAAAAGCTTCTTCCCACAAAGGAAAATCTTTGCGCAGATAATCATCCCAAGCATCGAAGCGAACGCCTTTTTTGTAAGCATTCAAGATGACTTTGCCAGCATTGAAATCTCCGCGGCTCAAAAGTCCTTCAAGAATTGTCGCATTGTAATTGTGCCGTCCCATTTTGAATTTTCCACGCGGAAGGCTTTTGAATATATATTCAATTTTTGCTTCTGCGACTTCCGGCTTTATCTGTTTCACGCGCTCATAAGGAGTATGTGGCTTGGGAATAAAAACACCGACATTCACGTTGCACTGAATTTTTGTTTTTGCCTGAAGTTCAAGAAGAAAATCAACTATAGCTTTTTCTTCACTGCCTTCAGCTCCGGGCGCGCAATTTCTGTCTTCAAAATAATCGCCAAGCGGAAGACCTATCATAAAATAAAACTTTGCGCTCGACCAGCCGCGGTTCTTTGCTTCCTTTATAATTTCTTCAAGGTGGCTTGCATAAACTTCCTTGTTAAGGCTTAGCTGCCACATTTCTTCTGGAGTTTCAACGGCGAATGTAAGACCGCTTTTTCTGATTTTTGAAAGTTTTTCAAGAATATCAAGTGAAAACGAGTTTACTTTTAACGACGGAAGCTGAAACGAAACATTAAAACCTTTGTAGCGTTCATTTAAAATATCAAGGAGATTTGAAACTTCAGGAAAATCCGCGCTGCTCAAGGAATTTAGGCTGACTTCTCTGTAGCCCGCATCAAAAACCAAATGGTCAATTTCTTCAATTATTAAATTTTTGTTTTTTACGCGCATAGGCCGATAGTAAATTCCGGCATGGCAAAAACGGCAGCCATTTGGACATCCGCGCATAATTTCAACAACGCCATGATCCTGAACAGGCTTGCTGGACGGAAGCGGAAACCATCCAGGCACAGACGGAACAAGACCAAAATCAGACTGCACTACTCTTCTTGCAACTTTTTTTTCAAGGTGCTTTTTCTTTGTCCAAATAAAATTTTTTGATTCTAAAAATTCAATCAAATCTTTTCTTGACGCGCCGTTTTTTTTCAGCTTGGACAAATCTTCAACTAAGTTAAAAAGCGCAGGCTCGGCTTCGCCTATAAAAAATGCATCAAAAAAATCGCTGAATGGAGCTGGATTTGTAACACCGCAGCCGCCAGCAATGACGATTGGCTCGTCTTCAGTTCTTTCGCTTGCAAGAAGATGAACTTTGCCGGAATCAAGCATTGCCAAAACTTCCGTTATTCCAAGCTCGTAGCCAATTGAAAAACCAATCATGTCTGTTTTGAACAACGGAATTCCAGTTTCAATTGTGTAAAGCGGCACATTATTTTCTTTTAAAAGATTTTCAAAATCAACATCTGGAGCAAAAACGCGCTCGCATCTTACATCGGGAAGAAGATTCAGTCCGTTATAAATAATTTTTACAGCAAGATTTGACATTGCAATTTCATACAAATCAGGAAATGCAACTGCAAAATTAAAATATTCGTCCAGCTCGGAATGCGGCTTAACGGTGATTCCGAATTCTCCGCCAACATAGCGCGACGGCGACTGAACAGAATTCAGCTTAGAACCAAAAATTTTCAGAGGATTAATTAAATCAGAAGTTTTCATAAAGTTGTTTTAAAATCAAGACGGCGGCTGTTAATGCTCATCAAAAGACCAATCGCAAGCATATTTGTCAAAAGCGCTGAACCGCCATAAGAAAGAAACGGAAGCGGAATTCCCGTGATTGGCATTATTCCCATAACCATTCCAACATTTACAATAAAATGGAAAAAGAACATTCCAAGAATTCCAGAAGCAATGTAGCAGCTGTAGGAATTATTAGTCTGCCTTATTATGTGCGTAATTCGAAGCAGGATTGCAAAAAACGCGAAGAATAAAACAATTCCGCCTGCAAATCCCATTTCCTCTGAAAAAATGCTGAATATAAAGTCAGTGCTTTGCTGAGGGAGAAAACGCAAATGGCTTTGAGACCCCTGCATAAATCCGCGGCCAAAAAGAGTTCCAGCTCCAATCGCAGTTTTGGACTGAATTATATTCCAGCCGGCTCCACGAGGATCGCTGTTTGGATCTATAAAAACTATAAGCCTTGCAATTTGATAAGGTTTCAAAACTTTTCCGCAAGCCCAAGAACCAGCAATTGAACATGAAAAAATTCCAAAGAAATACGTAATCCAGTAATAGTATTTTTTCTTAAAAAACATATTTCCCAAAATCCCAATTATACAGATTCCAAGAGAAGCTGAAAAAACAAGAATTCTAAGTTTCATATTTGAAAGAACATGAATAACAGGAACAGATTTCCGTAAAATTTCAGTTTCCCAAATTGGAAGAACCGCAAAAACAATGGTAAACATTCCTGTCAGAAAAACAATCATAAGATAGCGGACAGGAACATCAGCCATGAAGCACATAAAAAGAAAGATAGGAAGAAAAACACTTGCAGTTCCCAAGTCAGGCTGAAGAAGTATAAGTCCCATTGGAACCATCATAATGCAAATTGCAAGCGCAAAACGCTTCATCGGCTTTTCTGCAGACGACTTGTCAAGGAAACGCGCTAAAAAAAGTATAAATGCAATCTTCATAAGCTCGGAAGGCTGAATTCCCAAATCCCCAATTCCAAGCCAGCTTCTAGCTCCATTTACATATCTTCCAAAAAATCTTGTGTATACAAGAATTCCCGCCATGAAAATAAAAAAGTAATGGGAATACCGTTCCAATCTTCTGTAGTCCAGCAAAGCCATTATAGTCATCACAGAAAATCCGATGCAAAACCAGATAATCTGCTTTATGTATTCATTTGAAACAAGAACGCCTTCAGAATTTATTCCAGAAGAATAAATAAACGCAATTCCTATAGTTATTAAAAACAGAACGCACAAAAGAAGAATATAGTCAATTGAACTAAAAAATCTGATTTTCATTCGCGTCTTCCTCCGGCTGCTCTTTGTCTGTTCAGCAAATAACGGAATTTCAAGGCATCCACAGATTCTTCAAAAGTCTGATTATTGAAAATTCCCTGAATTATTATATTTGTGGCATAAGGCGCCCACCATTCCCAAGTGTTTACGGCTTCAACTAAAACCGCGACAACAACTTGCTCTTCAGGCGGAGCATCAAAAGGCGCATAGGCAACCATCCAAGAATGCCAGTGATTTTTTCCAACGCCATTAACTTCCGCAGTTCCAGTTTTTCCCGCAATCTGAACAGAAGTATTGTGCATCGGATAAACTGCTGTTCCGTCTGAAATTGTGTAACGCAAATTTCTTTGAATTTCTTTCCAAACTTCAGAAGCTACAGTTGACTCATGCATTACTTCAGGCTTTATTTCCTGAACTGAATCATTTGCAGAATCCCGAATTTCTTTTAGCAAATGCGGCTTGTAAATTTTTCCGCTGTTGCAAACCATCGCCATCATATTCGCAACATGAAGAGGCGTTGCAAGAGTATAGCCCTGCCCGATTGACATATTCATTGTGTCGCCGCCAAGCCATTTTTCGTGGTAACGGCGTTCTTTCCATTGCGGCGTAGGAACAAAACCATTGCTTTGAGCAGGCAAATCAATTCCAAGGCTCTGACCGAATCCAAATTCCTTAGAATAACTTGCAATCCGCTCTACTCCAAGATGATCAGTTCCTATGACCCAGAAATAAACATCGCAGCTCTGGGCAAGCGCATTTTTTAAATCAAGCCAGCCATGTCCAGGAAGTCCGATATGGCAACGGAAAACTCTGTCTCCGTAAGTAATTCTTCCAGGACATTCTATTTTCTTTTCCGCAGGGAAAACTTTTTCTGAAAGAACCGCAGTGCTCATAATGATTTTGAAAGTTGAAGCCGGAGGATATTCAGCATTTACAACTCTGTTCAGCATTGGCTTGTTTTTGTCCGCAGCAAGTTTTGCATATTGAGCAGAAGCGTCATCTTTTGAAAATATATTTGCATCAAAATACGGATATGAAACCATGGCAAGAATTTCCCCGGAAGCCGGCTTTAGAACAACCGCAGCCCCTACCCGCTCTCCAAGCGCTTTTTCTGCCAAAGTCTGAATTTCAGTGTCGATTGTGAGGACAAGATTTTTTCCACTTACAGGCGGAACAACAACAGGATCTTCATTCAAGATTCGTCCGTGAACATCAACTGTGCGGCTTATGCTTCCTTCTTTTCCCTGAAGCAAGCTGTCATACTGCCTTTCAATTCCAGTTTTTCCGACGATTGAATTTGAAGTATAGCCTTTGTTGTACATCAGCTTAAGCTCTTCATTTGTAATATCGCCAACGTATCCTAAAACATGGCTCATGGAACCAGTTTCAGCATAATAGCGGACAGGCTTGTTTCTCCAGGAAACTCCAGGCAAGTCAGTTAGATTTTCTGCAATATTCGAAATAATTTCAAAAGGAACGTTTGTTTTTACTTCAATCGGCGAAAAACTTTTTCTAAGACGCGGCGGAATTTTTGTGTCAATATTCGCTTTGGAAATTCCAAGAAATTTGGCGAGCTTCGTTGCAACAGTATCAAAATATCCCTGCGGAATTTCGCCAGGAATCAAATCGACAGCGAAAGAATCTGTATTGATAACCATCGGCAATTTTGCCTTTCTGTCAAAAATTTCTCCACGCTGAGCCGCAATTTTTGTTATAGTTCTTGAAATTCTAACAGAGCGGTTTTGATACTGCGCGCCTTCCAAAATCTGAAGGCTAAAAAGTTTCAGCGCATAAACAGCAAAAAAAACTGAAATAATTCCGAGCAAAAATGAAGCTTTATAATTTTTTTTAAGCGAGCTTTTATTTTTTGAATCTTCAAAAGCTGAATCAAAACGATTTTTTCCGCTCATTGAAAAATATTCTCCGGTTTTAAAATAACGCTATTTCTAAACAGCCGCAAAAATTTAAAAACAAACGGACTTAAAAATCCGTTCATTAAAATTTCAAATAAAAAGCTGAAAGAAAAAATTTTATACGAAGCGACAATAAGAGGAAAAAACACGGAAATAAGATAAACAAAAAGAACTTTCAATATCGTAGCGCAAATTCCAAGAAAAATCGGAACAAAAAATCCTTCAGTATTCAATGACTTGTTGAAAATTCCGCCCAAATAGCCAAGCACAGATCTAAGAAGGCAGTTCAGCCCAAGCGGACAAGCGCTCAAAAAGTCCAGGAACAAGCCGGAAACAAAACCTGTAGTTTCCCCGATTATTTTTCCGTTATTTATAGAAAAAAACAAAACGCAAATCAAAGACAAATCTGGCAACGCCGGAAGAAAAACAATATTCGAAAGAACTGCGGCTTCAAAAACAGAAACAAAAAGCAAAATGGCAGAACTTGAAAAAAAAGCTCGTAACATTTTTTCTCCAAACAATAAAGCTAGTTTTTTGCAAGCGGCGGCTTGTCATTTAAATTTTTCTGGTCAACAACAAGCACATTTTCCAAGCGCAAAAAATCTATTACAGACTCAAGCTCAATGCTAAGCGATGAATCGTAATCAAGAATTTTGATTTTTGAAATGCGGCCAATCGGAATATCTTTGACATAGTTTCCATTTTCACCGCTAGTAACAACAATGTCGCCATGATTCAGGCTGTCAAAAACTCTCTTCCGTATATACTGAAGATTCAACGGGCTTCCATAAGAACCGTTTCCCGAAACAATTCCAATATCACGGGTATTTTGAATCCGCGCGGAAATATTGCATTTTGTATCATAAACCGGCATTACAAGGCTTGTATCAAGACCGGCTGTAACAACTTTGCCTACAACGCCCACATTTCCACTTTGAATCGCAATAACAGGAAAGCCTTTTTTTATTCCGCTTCTAGCGCCTTTGTTTATTGTAATTCCCGAATAAAGATTGTCTGGATCACGTCCGATTATCTGGGCAGGAATATTTTTGTATTCAATTTCAGAAGCAAACTGAAGCTGTTCACGCAGGCGTTCATTTTCCTTTCGGATTTCAACATTGTTGCGCTGCATGAATTCATAGTCTTTCAGTTTTTCCGAAAGTTCCTTGTATTCTTTTTGAAGAACTGCAATATCTCTTATTGACGTAACAATTCCAGTTACAACATTTATCGCAGAGCTGCTTCCTTTCTGAATTAAAGAAACTACAGAAAAACCAACTTTATTAAAATTGACAACAAATCCGCCGCCAGAAAAACCTAAAAGCACTCCGCTGAAAACAACAAGAAATGCCAAAAGAATTTCCGCAGTTTTTATGCGGATAGAAGCTTTAAATTTTCCCGCCATGAGCAAACCCGAAGTTTTTAGTCATTCAGATTTTCATAAATTGAACGACGAGTAGACATATCCTTGAACAATTCAAATGCTTCGCCCGCGCCTTTTGCAACACATTCAAGAGGCTTTTCTACAAGGAACACAGGAACGCCAGTTTCTTTCTTTATCAAATCTTTAAGGCCTTTTAACATTGAACCGCCGCCAGACATAACAATTCCGCGCTCAACAATATCAGCCGCAAGCTCAGGAGGAGTGCGTCCCAAAGTTTTCTTTATTTCTTCAATGATTTTTGAAACAGGCTCTTTCAAAGCTTCGCGTACTTCTACAGAATCAACTTCAAGACGGCGCGGAAGACCAGTAATCGCGTCTCCGCCGCGGATTTCCATTTTGCGGATTTTGTCATCATCGATATTTTTTTCTGCAATCGCGTTTCCAATTTCAATTTTAAGACGTTCCGCAGTCTGCTGTCCAATTATCAAGTTGTGAACAGAACGAATGTGCTTTATAATCGCCTCGTCAAAAGCATTTCCGCCGATTCTAATTGAGCTTGTAACAACCATTCCGCCCAAAGAAATAACTGAAACTTCTGTAGTTCCGCCGCCAATATCGCAAACCATGTGTCCGGCCGGCTCGTAAATCGGAATTTCAGCGCCAATAGCAGCGGCAAGACTTTCTTCAATCAGCTTTACTTCTTTTGCTCCGGCCTTCAAAGCGGCAGCCATTACAGCGTCCTGTTGAACCTGAGTAATGCAAGAAGGAATTCCAATTTTCATTCTTATAGATTTAAAAAGATTATGGCGCGGAATTACTTTTGAAATAAAATATTTCAGCATTTTTTCAGTTGAATCGCTGTCTGAAATAACACCGTCCGCCAAAGGTCTTATAGCGACAATGTTTCCAGGTGTTTTCCAAAGCATTCTTTTTGCCTCAACACCAACAGCTTCAATTCTTCCAGTTCCCTTTTCAACTGCCACAACAGAAGGCTCGTCAATAACAATTCCCTGTCCGCGGACATAAATCAATGTATTGCAAGTCCCCAAATCGATTCCTATATCAGTTGTAAAATTATCAAGAAAGCTCATTTTTCCTCCTCCAAGCTTTTCTGTAAAATTCAAATTCTTATAGCTCTGACATTTTTTTCAGCGCGCCTTTATGGTTGAACTGAATTTTCAGGCATTTTCGCCATTCAGACCGAGCTTTTATATTGTCGCCTTTTTTCTCATATAATACACCAAGTCCGTAATGCGCGTCAGCAGAATTTTGATTTTTTTCAAGAATTGAATTAAATTCTTTTTCCGCATCCGAAAAATTACCTTCACTTGTATATATCTGCCCAAGAAGAATATGGCTGTCGTCCAAAAGCTCTTCATTCTGGCTTGTTTCCATAACGCGGACAAGATACTGCTTTGCAACAGATTCCTGCCCGTTATTGCAATACTGCTTTGCAATGTTGAACAAAAGCGTGTCAGTTTCACGCACAAGAAGCGCCTCTGTAAAAGCCGCAATGCTTTCGTCAGTTTCGCCAAGAGACGCATAGCTTAAACCAAGCAAAAGCGGAATGTCAGCTGATTTGTATCCATTTGAAACCGCAAGCGAAAGATATTTTACAACTAAGTCAGCGTAATAATGGTAAGCTGAAACTTTGTTCTTATAAAAATACGCGCGGCCAAGCATATACTGAATCTGCGGAAGCGTGTCTTTTTTACATCCGTGCATAGCTTTTCTAAGGCTGAAAATCGATTTGTCCAAAAGCTCCTGAGACTTTATATTGTCAGTTTCTGATTCCGCAAGCATGAATGAACTGTAGCCTAAAAAAGCAAGAGCGGCATTATGATAAGGATTTTCATCAAGAATTTTTGAAGCGGAATTGTAAACAGATTTATAGCCATCTTCCGTATGAAGCGACCAGTTTTTATACATTGAATCAACTGAATCAAGCTTAAAAAATTTGTTTCCGATAAATTTTATAAAAACAAAAGAAAATAATGTTACAAAAACAATTGCAAAAGACGCGATTATAAACTTAATAACAAAGGTTTTCCTTTTATGATAGAATAAGTCTAAACCGTATCTAGCTTTCATTTTCCCCACCCGAAAAATGCAATAAACAAAATAAAGTCTGCTTTCAGAAAAACTGATGCAAACAAAAATAAAAAGGATATGATAAGCCGGGTTCTGGAACGCTTTATAAAAAACGTGTTGACCATCTATCTGCAATGCCAGTTGCCCGGCACTTCCAGCAATCTACCCGCAGCATAAGGCCGGAAAACCAAACTGCTATATGATTTTGCTCCTGATGAGGTTTACTTATGCCGTTTCTGTTGCCAAAAACGCGGTAGGCTCTTACCCTGCCTTTTCACCCTTACCCATTACAGGCGGTAATTTTCTGTAGCACTTTCTGTCGGTAAAGAAACTTTACTGAAAACCAGCAGTTTTTCTTTTCCGCCCGGTTATTGCCCGGCATCTTTTCCGGAGGAGCCCGGACTTTACCTCACTAAAAAGAAATCATCATCTCTTTTAGCGCGGTCAACATATCCTTATTTTTTAATTTTCATAATCAAGGGATTTAATAGAAGAATCTGAATCTTCTGAATCATCGCCCTCAATATCAATAAGATCCTCATCCTCAAGAAGATCTTCATCCATGTCATCAGCAGAACTGTCATCATGGATTGAAACATAGTTTTCATCCAAATCAGCGGCTTCTTCGTAAAAAAGAATTCTGCTGCAATAAGGACAGAAAAGAATTTTTTCTCCATGGTGAACTTCATTTGCAAACTGCGCCGGCAAAATCATGTGGCAGCCATCGCAAACTTTTCCCTTTACAGCGACAATTCCCTTGCGGTTTCTTTTGATGATTCTCTGAAACTTCATAATTGTTTCTGAATCGATGCCTTCTGACATTTCCGCTTCTTTTGCTTTCAACGCCTCAAGCTTTTCATTGCAAGCGGCAATTTCCTTGTCAAGATTTTCGCGGGATTCATTTACATCTTTTTCTGTTGAAGCAATCAAATCTTCTTCACTCTTAAGCAAATCGTTAAGCTCTGCCATGCTTTTTTCTTCACGCTGAAGCTCTTTACGTTTTGAATCTTCCAAAGCCTGCGCTTCTGAAATCTGCTTTTCAAGAATTTCATATTCACGGTGCGTAGAAATCGCATCCATTCCCTTTTCGCCTTCTTCACGCTTTCTCTGGGCCTCATCAAGTTCAACTCTTAAACGGGCGACAATATCTTTTTTCTCTTCGTAAAGCTTATTTTTTTCGATATATTCTCTCTTGAAACGGTCAAGGCTTTCCGTGCTGCCATCAAGAGTTTTCGGCAATTCCTCGACTTTCGCTTCAATTTCATATTTTTCAGCAAGAACGTCCTGCAAGTTTTTCAATCTTTCCAATTCTTCTGTCATTTGCATAGATGGCAACCTCTTGTAAATTCTATATATAGGTGCAATATTTTACACAATTTCGGCTTTTATGTCTACACGATTTCTTTTAAGAATCAATGTAGTCCCTAAGACCGCTTGAACGGCGCGGATGTCTAAGCCTTCGCAAAGCCTTCGCTTCAATCTGGCGGATTCTTTCCCTTGTTACATTGAAATAAAGTCCGACTTCTTCAAGTGTAAGAGAATATCCGTCATCAAGTCCGAACCTCATTTTCAAAACTTCCTGCTCGCGCTGCGGCAATGTGCTTAAAACAGAACGAAGCTGCTCCTGAAGCAATGTGTACGCAGTCTGGTTAGCCGGATTTTCAATTTCCTTGTCTTCAATAAAATCTCCCAAAGACGAATCTTCTTCCTCGCCAATCGGAGTTTCAAGGGAAATCGGCTCTCTGGCAACATTTTTAACTTGCTTTACGCGCGCAAGTGGCCAAGAAAGCTGCGCTGCAATTTCTTCATCAGTCGGCTCTCTTCCATATTTCTGCATAAGCTGGCGGCTTTCACGGACAACTTTGTTTATCTGCTCAATCATGTGAACCGGAACACGGATTGTTCTTGCCTGATCTGAAATTGATCTTGTAATCGCCTGACGAATCCACCAAGTCGCATAAGTTGAAAATTTATAGCCTTTGCGGTATTCAAATTTTTCAACAGCCTTTATAAGACCGATGTTCCCTTCCTGAATCAAGTCAAAAAGCTGAAGTCCGCGGTTTGTGTATTTTTTTGCAATTGAAACAACAAGACGAAGGTTTGCATTTATAAGCCGGTTTTTTGCCTGTTCAAGCTGCAGTCTTCCGCGCTCGATTTCCTTTTTCATTTCAAGAATTTCATCAACGGAATTTTCAAAATCGTATTCAAGCTCTCGGAGTTTTCTGTCAATTTTCTGAATTTCAGTATAGTCAGAACGGATTTCGTCAGCAGACATCGCAAGTTCTTTTTCAAGTTTTGCGGATTCAGTTCTGATTGCAAGACGGCGGCCAATTGAACGAAGCCCGACAGCATCCGTGATCCGCAGTTTTTTCATGCGGCGCTCTTGAATCAAGTGGTACTCGTCAATTTTTTTCGAAGCCGTGATAAATTTCGCGCTGAAAGTTTCAATTTCTTCAGTCTGAAGATCTGCGTTTAAAAGCGATTCTTTTATAAAATCCCTAACACGCTTCAAATTTTCATCAGAAAAAATATTTATTGTAGGATCTTCGGAATGAAGCTGTTTTTTCAACGCCATGTATTCCGCCATTTGCTCGCGGATTGGCTTTACATATTCAACATAGCAGCTTCTCAAGCGGCGGCGTTCAGCCATAAGCTCGTTAATTTCTTTTCTGGCTTTTCCCGGCTCATGCGGATCTATTTTTTTATAAATTGTGTGGCAAATCTGGTAAAATTCAGGAATAATCATGCCGGAATTTCTTATGACATTTTTTATTATGTTCTGACCGTCTTCCATCTGCTTTGAAAGAATGACTTCCTGCTCTGCCGTAAGAAGATTTTCCTTTCCAATTTCACGCAGATAAAGCCTGATTGGATCATCAATTCCAGATTCCTTGTCATTTGAAACAAGACGGTGCTTTTCGTCAAACTTAGAATCATCTTCGGAATCAGAAAGAGAATCCTCGTCGTCCTCATCTTCCTCCTCTTCATCGTCCAGAAGATTGTCCTCTTCCATAACCTGAATATTGTTTTTTGTAAGAAGTTGAAGAACTTCCTCCATTTTTGGAGAATTCACAAATTCAGGCGTTAAAATTTCAGTGATTTCGTCCCATGAAATAATCTGCTTGCTGCATGCATAATCCAAAAGTTTTTTTACATTCGGATCAAGAACTTCCTCTGAATCCTGCTCAGAATCCGAAGCCTCTTCATCTTCTTCTGAATTTTCATCCTGAACAGATTCATTTTCTTCAGCTTCTTCCGATTCATCAAATTCGATCAAATCCGCATTTTTTTTGTTTTTTTCTGATTTTGATTCAAGCGATTTTTTTTCTTTTTTAACTGTTTCAGATTTTTTTTCAGGTGACTTTCTAGCCATTGATTAATCCTTCAAATTTTCAATTTGGAAATCAAGTTCCATTTTCTGTTTTGTAAGTTCCGCTAAAAGCGCCTTGTCTTCCGGCAAAATGCTCCTCGACAAAGAGGAAATTTTTTCCATAAGAGACATTTTTTTTCGCTTGCAAGCATTTCTTTTCAAGTAATTTATACAACTTTCGGCAGATTCTTGAATTCGCCCAGCATTTTTGCTTATGTTTTCAATTATAAGCTTTCTGAAATTTTCATGATCTATCCGGTTAAGTATATTGCTTACTGAAAAAGAGCCGTTTTTCTGGCACTCTTGCATAACAGCAAAAAGTTGCTTGGAATAACTGTCCGATAAATCATCAACAGAAACACATTCGCACATTTTTTGGAAAAGACTGACATCTTCAGTTACGGCTGTCATAACAGCTTGCAGTTCAGCGGTTACTTTTATTTTTTCAGAATCCGCCGGATTTTTCTGCTCCGTACTTGCATTTCTAAAACGGTATGAAACTTTGTCCCGGTTGAAATAATCCCTTCGAGCAGCCTCCTTTTCTATACCGTATGTCTGGCACAACTGATCCAGACAGGCATCTTTCTGAACATCCGACTGCAAAGAATCTATGTACTCAAAAAAATCTAACGACGCTTTAGACTTGCCCATAGGGGTATCTTTAGGATAGAGTTCTTGCAGTTTAGATAACAGATAATCAGAATCAAATATAGCATTATTGACTTCATTCGTCAAGTATTCAGCCCCGAAATTCAGCATAATTTCAGCAGGATCTTTTCCGCCGGAAAGCCTTATTACTTTTACAGCAACGCCTTGCTTTCTGCACATGAGAATTGCGCGCCTTGTAGCTTTTTGCCCCGCCCCGTCAGAATCAAAGGAAAGATAAATTTCTTCAACAAAATGCTTTACAAGTGAAATTTGCTCGTCGGTAAGAGATGTTCCCAAAGGAGCGACCGCCCAGGTGATTCCGCACTGATGATAAGCAATGCAGTCCATGTATCCTTCGCAAAATATTACTTTGCGTTTTTCACGTATTGAAGATTTCGCAAAATTGAATGCGTAAAGAGTGCTTCCTTTTTTATACTGAATCAAATCGCCGGAATTAAGATATTTTGGAGACTTTTGAGCATCGCCGCGTAAAAAACGTCCACCCATAGCGACAACATCTCCGTCCTTGTCAAAAATCGGAAACATCAGCCTGTCGGAAAAAAAAGCGCAGTCTGGATAATTTTTGCTAAAAAGCCCGGAATTGTTCAAAAAATCCTCGGAATAATTTTTTTTCATAAGAAACTGCTTTAGCCATCTTCGGTCTGAAGGGCTGTAGCCAATTTTGAATTTTTCAAGAGTTTCCTGCGAAAGTCCGCGCTTTAAAATGTAGTCAAGGGCAAATTTTCCGGCTGGAGTTTCCATGAGCATATAGTGAAACATTCCGGCGACTCTTGTATACAAATTTTTATACTCGTCCTTGATTTTTGAAGCTGAAGAATCAACATTTTTTGCAGAGCCGCTTGAATACGAAAGCTGAACTCCTGCCTTTTTTGCAAGAAACTCCACAGATTCAACAAAAGAGATTTTTTCCATCTCCTTTACAAAATCAAAGACATTTCCTGAAGCTCCGCAGCCAAAGCAATGGTAAAATTTTTTGTCCTGAGAAACGCTGAATGAAGGAGTTTTTTCATTATGAAAAGGACAGCAACCCCACCAGTTCGAGCCGCGCTGCTCAAGAGGAACGTACTCGGAAACAAGACTGACAATATCAGTTTTTTCCGCAACTTCGTCAATTGATTCCTTTGCTATCAGACCAGGCATTTTATTTTAAAAACCTTTTGAATAGTAGTTTGTATTTTCCGCAGCCTTGTGCTGGTCAAAATTCTTTGAAAATGTATGGCGCCCAGTCGCAGGGTCTGTGAGAACAAAAAAATAATAGTCAGTTTTTGCAGGATTCAATGCGGCGGACAAAGCGACAAGCCCCGGATTTGAAATAGGTCCTGCAGGAAGTCCAGCCCACTTGTAAGTATTGTAAGGACTGTCAATTTTTAAATCGTTGTAAGTTATGCGCTCAGGATGCGGTTTTCCTTGAATTTCAGTCAAAATATATTCAATTGTGGCGCAGGAATAAAGTCCGATTCCATGTTTAAGCCTGTTTGTAAAAACACTGGAAATCAGCGGAGCTTCAGACTCAAGCCGGTACTCGCGCTCAACAACAGAAGCCAAAGTAACAAGCTCATGCAGTTTCGAAGGAGACAAATCTTTCACTCCTGAAATTTCAGCGGTTTTAGCAAAAAAGTTGTCAGCCATAATTTCAACAACATCTTTCGCTTCCATTTGGGCTATAAAAAAATAAGTGTCGGGAAAAAGGTAGCCTTCAAAATTCTCGGCTGGAATTTTATATTTTTCCAAAAGTTCTGAATTTTTGCAGTAAAACAAAAAATCTTCAGCGGAACAAATATTTTTATCTTCAAGAATTCTTGCAATTTTTGACATTGTAAGACCTTCTGGAACGACAACAGAAATATATTCGCTCGCGCCGGACTGCAAAATTTGGTAAATTTCTTTCAGTCCCATTGAAGTGCTTAAAGTATACGAGCCGCTTTTCAAATTGAACGGCTTTGTTCTGTCAAAAACACTGAATCTTGCGGCATAATAAAAAGCATCGGCTGATTTTATAAGTCCTTTTTCCTTTAATAGAAGCGAAATTTTCCTTACCGAAGCTCCTGAAGGCACGCTGATTTTTTCGACACGGCCATTTTCCGCGGAATCAACAGGCTTTACAACGTAAGCCCACATTCCAAAAGCCGCCACAAAAAGAATTGAAAGCGCCGCCAAAATCCAGGTAAAAAAAACAACAATCTTGTATAAAATCCGTTTCAAAGCTGAATTTCCTGACCTTCTTTTGAAATATAAAGATTCAAATTTCCGTTCGACTTATATTTTTTGTAGTTGTTTCCAGCGTCAAGAATTGAATCAAGCTTTTTGTCATCGTAGTTCGGTTCGTGGTGAAAAAAGTAAAGGTTCTTGATATTCCAGTTAGAAGCAAAATCAATCGCGGAACTGAAAGAATTGTGCCCCCAGTTCACTTTTTTTGCGGCCTCTGGATTTGTGTACTGGCTGTCAAAAACCAAAACATCAGCATTTTCAAAAAATTTATTTCTCGCGCGCTCTTTGTCAAAATCCGAAGTCTGAAGCTCCACATCCGTGCTGTAAATAAAACGCTTTCCGTCCTCTTCAAACGAATAAGAATAAGAATCTCCCGGATGAAACATTCTGTGGCATTCTATTTTAAGACCGCCGATTTCTATTGGAGTTCCTTCTTGCATAAGATGAAATGAAAGCTGATTTTTTACGGATTCAAAGCAGGCGTTTATTGGAAAATACGGAAGGCTGCTCTGACGCTCAAGATATTCCTCGGCATCTGCAAAAGGCGTATAAATGTCGATTTTTGAATTAGGCGAAAAAGACTGACCGAAAAACGGAAATCCCTGAATATGATCCCAGTGAAAATGCGAAAGAAAAATATTATAATGTCCGTTTTCCGGCTGACGGCCAGCAACAGAAAATTCCCTTAAGCCAGTTCCGCAGTCAAGCAAAAAAAGCTCATCGGACTTTGACCTAAGTTCTATGCAAGGAGTGTTTCCGCCTATAGTTCCATAAATCCATTCAGGCAGAGATGAAAGGAATTTCATTTTTGACTCGGCGCTTTCCAAATCCTTTGGAGAAACACGGGAAACAACGGCCGCAATTTTTGCCTGTACCTGAGCACTTTTCAGCGGCGTAGGCAAAGACCCCCGAACTCCCCAGAAATGAATCAGCACTTTCATCCTCCATAAAAAGTCAATGAGAAAGTTTCAACTTTCGATTTGATTTTTTACGCAATTTCGCAACGAAGTGAGAAATTGCAGTTGATAACAAGTTTGTAGCACAAACTTGAAAAGATAAAAACTGACACTATTTTTGGCAGTTTTTATCTTACCTCCATAAAAATTCCGCAGAATTTTTGAGATTATAGTATACAGGAATTGAAACAAACTGTAAACAGATTATTCCTTGCTTTTGTTTTCAAATTTTGTGTAGCTTGAAAGAAATATAACGTCAACATCGCCAATCGGACCATTGCGCTGTTTTGCCACAATAATTTTTCGTTCCTGAACCGGATTGTAGCCTTCGTTTGTTTCCTTGTTGTCGCTTCGTTTTCCGTGGATAAACATAACCATGTCAGCGTCCTGCTCAATCGAACCTGAGCCTCTAAGCTGAGCAAGATTCGGCTCTTCACCTTCCGCGGCTCTTGCAACCTGGCACAAAACGACAATCGGAATCTCAAGCTCACGCGCAAGGCTTTTCAGGGACTTTGAAATTGCTGACTGCTGCTCAAAAAGCTGGGCGTCAGGATTTTCGCTTGTAATAAGTCCGATATAGTCAATAAAAATAATCTGGACTTTTTGGTTGACTTTCATGCGTCTTGCCATTGCCCGCAAATCAAGGAGCTTCATGTTCGGAGTGTCAACAATATAAAGAGGCGCATTGAAACATTCTCCTGCCGCATCCTGAAGCTTTTTAAAATCTTCTATTTTAAGCATTCCGTTTCTAAGCTTTGTTCCAGGAATTCTCGCAATCTGAGAAAGAAGACGCTGCGCAATCTGATCCGCAGACATTTCCAAGCTGAAAAATCCGCACGGAATTCCGCGGTCAATCGCAATGTTTTGCATCATGCTCAACGCAAGGGCAGTTTTTCCCATTGAAGGACGCGCGCCGATTATAATCATTTCGCTGTTCTGAAAACCGCTTGTCATGCTGTCAAGGTCGTTAAGTCCAGACGGAATGCCGGAAAACGCGTTTTTATTTTTGTACCTTGTATCGATTATCTGAATAACCTTCGGCACAACATCTTTCATTGCAAGAACTTGCGCAGACTGATTTATATCCGTGAGCTTGAAAATTTTCTGCTCAGCGTCTTCAAGAATAGAACGGCTTTCCTTTGTCTCATCAAAACTGGACGCTTTTATTTCCGAGGAAATTTTTATAAGATTCCGCCGGGTTGACTGATCAAGAACAATTTTTGCGTAATAGTCAACATTCGCGCTTGTGGGAACAATATCCGTCAGAGAAGAAATGTAAGCGACTCCGCCTGCAGCCTCAAGTTTTCCGTTTTTTGTGAGGTCGTCAACAAGAGTAAGCAAGTCGCCTTTTATTCCAGCTGAAAAAAGATGCATCAAGGATTCATAAATAAGCTGATTCTGCTGGCTGTAAAAATTTTCACTTCGCAAATATGTTACAACATCGCTTACAGAGCTCCAGTCCAGCAAAAGAGCTCCAAGAACAGCCTGCTCTGCCTCAATATTATGCGGCGGTATCTTATCTTTCAGATCCATTTTTCCTCTTTTACGTTTTTAACAAACCATAAATAAAAAAAACCGCAAGAAAAATCTCACGGTTTTATTTTTCCCAAGCAATTTTAACTATTACTCAGATTTTGCCTCTTCAGCTGGTGCTTCATCTTTTTTTGCAGGAACTTCTTCTTTCTTAGCAGTTGCATCATCCTGTGATTTTACTGTAACTTTTACTTCAGCTACTGTAGTTTCATAAAGATGAACTTTTACAGAATAAGAGCCTGTATTTTTGATTGTGTGTCCAGGAATTTCAACTTTCTTGCGCTCAATCTCGAATCCGCTCTTCTTGTAGAAGTCAGAAACTGTCTGGTTTGTAACGGCTCCGTACAATTTGCCGTTGTTTCCAGCAGGCATAGAAATAACAACTTCAAGAGCCTCAAGTTTTTCCTTCAAGCTCTTGCTGTCCTTGCGCTTCTGTTCCTTGCGGGCTTCAATTTCAGCCTTTTTTGTAGCAAAATAAGCTTCTGTTTCCGGTGTGCATGGAACTGCAAGCATACGAGGGAAAAGATAGTTGCGGAAATATCCGTTTGCAACATTCTTTACATCACCCATTTCTCCGAGGTGTTTTACATCTTCATTAAGAATTACTTTCATTTTTCAAGCTCCTATAAAATTTTAGTTTTACGCAGATCCACCAGGAGTTGGCTTCTCTGCTGAAAAAATTAGTCTGCAACAAAAGGAAGAAGACAAATTGCGCGCGCACGTTTAATTGCGGCTGCAACTTCTTTCTGATGTCTTGCGCAAGTTCCAGTTATGCGGCGTGGAAGAATCTTGCCACGTTCTGTTGTAAAGCGGCGAAGTCCGTCTGCATCCTTGTAATCAATTTTTCCCTTGTTTGCGCAAAAGCGGCATACTTTCTTGTGTGAGAAAAATTTTCCTTTTCCACGAGCTCCGCGAACTTCGTCTTCACGTCCTGAATCCTGAAGCTGCTCCTGTGTTACATTTGTATTTTCGTTTACTTCTTTTTCGTCTGCCATAATATAGCTCCTGTTTTTAAGAGTTTTTAAACTGCGGAAACCGAATTAAAACGGAATATCTTCAGGGAAGCCTGCGTTGTCTCCGCCAAAAGCTTCTGAAGAAGGCTCATATCCGCCGCCGGAAGACTGATTTTGAGAATAAGAAGCGCGCTGCTGATAACCCCCGAATGAATCAGAGCCGCCGTTATTCTGACTTCCAGAAGACCTTGAGCCCAAAAGCTCAACTGAGTCAGCAAGAATATTTACCCTGCTGAATTTCTGTCCGTCTTTTTCCCATCTGTCCTGGCGCAAAGAACCTTGAACCGCAATTTGTGTTCCTTTTGTAAGATAAGGCTTGATACCTTCCGCGCCCTTTCCGAAATATGAAACGTCGAAAAAGTTAGCCTCGCTGATCCACTGGTCTCCATCTTTCTTGCTGCGGTTTACAGCAATAGAAATTGAAGCGACAGCAGTTCCGCTGTTAAGATACCTTAATTCTGCGTCTCTTGTAAGTCTTCCTACAATAACAACGCTGTTTATATCAGAATTCGCCATAATCTACTCCGGAATTTTTTTGTCTTATACGTTCTTTGATTCGATTAAAACAAAAAGATATTTCAAAAGATTTGTGTTGAATTTGAATTTACCGTCAAGCTCAATGATTTTAGCAGGATTCAATTTCAGTGTAAAAAGAACAAAGTGTCCGCGTTTCTGCTTTTTTACTTCGTATGTAAGATCACGGTCGCCGAAAACTTCCTCTTTTTCGATTTCTGCGCCGAAACTTGCAAGGTCAGCTCTAAGAGTTTCAAGGCCGGCCTTAGATTTTTCTTCCTCTAAAGGAAAGATTGTCATAAGTTCATACTTTCTCATCGTATGTTTCTCCTTATGGTCAGAATGGGAGCCGCGTACGCAACTCCAAGGGGTAATTGATATTAGCAGTTTTCGCATGGATAGTCAACGAAACTTCAAAAAAGTTCAGTATTTTTTAGAAAAATTTAATTTTGCACTAGAGTTTTTATAAATATTCAAGTATACTTTTGCCCATTGCATTTTGAAAAACACCAAGGCTTTTATTTTTTAAGTTTTGGGGCGATTTTCAAAAGTTTTTACATTAGGAGAAAAAAATGAACAAAGCTGAACTTATTGAAAAAATGGCAAAATCAACAGGATTGCCAAAAAAAGACACAGAAAGCGCGCTCAAATCATTTCTTGAGATTGTCTCAAAGGAACTTGAAAAAGGACACGACGTGCAGCTCATCGGATTCGGAACATTTACAGTTGGAAAAAGAGCCGCAAGAGAAGGACGCAATCCTGCAACTGGAGAAACAATTAAAATCGCGGCTTCAAAAACACCAAAATTCAAGCCAGGAAAAGCTCTCAAAGACCGCCTGAACAAAAAATAAAAAATCAATTTCAAAAGTTTTTGCAATTCATGGAAAAATTTTCAATGTCTTGCAAAAACGCCCTTTCCTTTCAATTAAGAACAATCAAAAGAAACAGATTACTTAAACTGGCAATTTAACTAGCGTTCGATTTTGCAACTGCGGATTTCTTCTTCTCACTTAAACTGCAAGTATAAAATTGCCTCATGGACAAACCTAGGGATTTATGCAAAATTTTGGGCGCAAACATCCGCTGTTACAGAATAAAATCAAAAATGACGCAGGAGGAGCTGGCTGAAAAAGCAGGAATAACATCAGTGGGAATTTCAAAAATTGAAACGGGAAAAACTTGGCCTAAAAAAGAAACCATAGAAAAATTCTTGGAAATTTTAGAAGTAAAGCCGTTTCAGTTATTCACGGAAACAAAAGAAGATTTTATAAAATACAAAAACATCGTAACAGAAACAATATCCGAGCTAGTTGACAAAACTTTTTCCGAGCAGAAAAACACTTCCAAAAGAAACAGAAAAAATTTCAAGCTAAAACATTAATTTTTGAGTTTTTTCATATTTTTCTATTGACAAAAAAATGC
The DNA here is from genome assembly GCF_934725225.1 of uncultured Treponema sp. NCBI lineage: Bacteria > Pseudomonadati > Spirochaetota > Spirochaetia > Treponematales > Treponemataceae > Treponema > uncultured Treponema sp. The sequence continues at coordinate 134,922 of NZ_CAKVAM010000005.1, read as the reverse complement.
TGAATTGCTAATATAGCGACACTTGAAACGGGCTCTTAGCTCAGCTGGTACGAGCGTCTGGTTTACACCCAGAATGTCGGGGGTTCGATCCCCTCAGAGCCCACTTCGTTTCGGGACGTAGCGCAGCTGGTAGCGCATCTGGTTTGGGACCAGAGGGTCGCAGGTTCAAATCCTGTCATCCCGACCTAAAAGGCTTGTCTGATTTTGGCAAGTCTTTTTTTATTTTAAACTGAATTTTTTAAATAAAAAAACTGCCTGAAATTTTTCATGTTTTAGAAAAGTTTCAGGCAACCAGATTTTTCAGAAAAGAAAAAATTTTATTCTTCTATATCAATGCTTGAAATTTTATAAGTCATCGAGTTTTCATCAAAATTTATTTTAGAAATTTTTCCCTTGATTTCAACTAGCGAATCAGACTTGAAGTCAATCACTTCATCGTTGTTGCTGTAATAATTCACAATAATCGGGTCGAGTTTTTTTTAAGCGGAACATACAAGCAAGAAACTTTATAAGCATAATTTTCAGCCTTGCTTTCATCAACAGAAGAGACAAGAATTTTTGTTTCCACGGATTTTTGTAAAAATAAAAAAGCACCCTGTAAAAGAGTGCTTGAAATTGCCAGCGGTCAGAATCGAACTGACGACATAAGGATTTTCAGTCCTCCGCTCTACCAGCTGAGCTACACCGGCAATTGATGTATAAGACTATATTATTTTTTATTATTTATGTCAATAGAAAAAATTGAAAAATTCCAAAAATTATTTTTATTTTGGTGCTTGACAAATTGCCGGGGGGGGGTAGTGTATTGATGACTTTTAAAATTTACAAGGAGTTTTTTATGAAAAAAATATTTGTTGCATCGGTTGTGTTTTCGATGTTGTTCTTGGCGGCTGTTTCTGCAAAAAGTAGCGGTCTTGGAAGTTTGGGCAAAAATCTTTCAGCTCTTTCTGGAAACGCAAAAGCTGCGGAAGGAACTATTCCAGAGGGAAGGGAAATTCTTCCGGCGATTTTTGCAGTTATGTCCGACGATTCTGATTCAGAAAAATCTGATGGCGTTATGTATCTTTCAAAGGCGGATTTCGATGCGGGAACTTACACGATTTGCCAGAAAATAATTATGAAAGGTCCGCTCGGAGTTCTTCAGCGTCAGGATTCTGAAATTGACATTAGCGTAAATGAAAATCAGTTTTCAGTTGAAACAAAAAAGCTTGCCACTTGCAATTCTGACAAAAATGGAAATCCAAAAGGCGAGTGGATTGAAGCGACTTCATCTGGAGAATCAAAGCTGAACAAAATTCTCGCAGATGAAATTTCCAAGAATTTGAATCTTTCTGATGAAGAATATGCCGAATTTGAAAACAAGGCTTATACTGATTTCGGTGTGCTGCAGTCTGTGGCTTCAACATCTTCTAACAAGCTCAAGGCGAAACTTTGGTTTAAAAAGCATCCTGCTGAAGAAAAATCCACAATGGATGATGAAGAATATTATTCAGCAATGAGAAAACAATACTCGCCTGTTTTTCATAAGTCAAAAAAGCAGAAATTTTCAGAGTGGAATTCTTTTCATGGAAGAGAAGATGCTGAAATGCTGAATGAGCGTGAACGGGAAAAAGAAACTCCGCCTGAAAGCAACGCAAAAAACTAGAAAATTTTCAAGAAAAAAGAATTTATTTTTTTCAACATAAATTATATAATCGCAGAATGAACATAAGAATTCCGCCTTCAATAAAAAAAGGCTGCACAATCGCTGTAACCGCTCCTTCTTTCGGATGCACAACAGAGCCTTACACTTCCCGCTTTAATTTTGCAAAGGAAAAATTTGAATCTCTTGGCTACAAAATTTTTACAGGAGAAACTGTTTTCAAAAGCGACGGAAAAGGAATTTCAACAGATCCAAAAATGGCGGCAAAAGAACTCGAAGAATTTTATTGCTCAGATGAAAATTCCGCAGTTATTTCTGCGGGCGGCGGCGAACTGATGTGCGAAACGGCTGGCTTCATTGACTTTGAAAAAATCGCAGCTGCAAAGCCAAAATGGTTCATGGGATATTCCGACAACACAAATTTCATATTTCCTTTGATAACAAAATGCAAAGTCGCGGCAATTTACGGGCCGACAATTACAGGATTTGGAAAAAAATGGCAAACGCCTGAACTTTATTCGCTTGGACTTTTGGAAGGAAATGTAAAAGAAGTTTCAGGATTTGAAAAATTTCAGCTTCCGCAGAACGACAGCGACTCCACGGAAAATCTTGAAAATTTAACTTACAATCTTACAGAAAAAAAAGTTCTCAAAATTTTCCCAGAAAAAAACGATTCAGTAAAAATGGAAGGAATTCTTTTAGGCGGCTGCCTTGATGTTCTTGCAAATTTGTGCGGAACAAAACTTGACAGCGTAAAGGAATTTAACCGCGGCGCAGAAAAAATCATCTGGATTCTTGAAAGCTGCGACGGAAATCCAGCGGAAATCCGGCGGCAAGTCTGGCACTTGAAAAATGCCGGCTGGTTTGAAAAAGCTTCAGGTTTTATAATCGGACGCCCGCTCGCCTCTCTTGGAAAAGAAATTTTTGGAATAAATCAATACAACGCGGTTACAGACATGCTTTCAGAATTTAATCTTCCAATAATAATGGATGCTGACATCGGACACGTAGATCCTTCTGTTCCGGTTGCGATGGGAATTCCTGCGGAAGTTTTTGCGGACGAAAATAATTTCACAATAAAATACAAATGGAGCTAAATCAGCATGGAAAATTTTTCAATCAGAATCGCGGAAGAAAAAGACGCAAGAGAAATTCACGACATTTATGATTACTACGTAAAAAATACAGTTGTAACTTTTTCAACTGAAAATCCGTCAATCGAAGAATACAAAAAGCAAATTGCTGAAACAAAAAAAAATTATCCGTATTTTGTCGCGCAAGATTCAAACGGAAGAATTTGTGGATTTATCTACGGACATCAGTTAAGACCTCACGAATCATATAAATGGAATGTTGAATCCACTGTTTATCTTTCCCCAGATGCTCCAAAAAGATGCGGAATTGGAACTGCGCTCTATAAAAAATTTATGGAAACTCTTTCACGCCAAGGATTTAAATATGTCTACGGCGTAATAACTTCAGAAAACAAAATAAGCATTTCAATGCACAAAAAACTTGGGTTTAAGGAAATCGGAAACTTTCCAAATGCAGGAAACAAAAATGGAAAATGGTACGGAATTTCATGGATGCAAATGCAGCTAAGCGAAATCTCTGAAAATCCAAAAGAACCTATTCCGTTTTCAGAATTTAAAATTTAACTGGAGAAACTACTATTTATGGAAGAAAATAAAAACCGTTACCAAGGCGAACTTTTTTTCAACAGAATTTCAAAAAATCAGAAGCACCTGAAAAAATGGGCAAGAAAAAATAGAATTTCATGCTATAGAATTTACGACAAGGACATTCCAGAAATTCCGCTATGCCTTGACGTTTACACATTTCTTCCAGAATTCGTTGAAAACAAAATCGACGCGGCAAAATATAATTCCGAGCTGAATTCTGCAATAAGTGAAAACGGGCAAAAAGCGAGGAAACTTTTAGCGCAGGAAAAGCAAAGAACTTACGCAAGACTTTATCTTTATGAACGTCCTTACGAAAAACCTTTTGAAGAGGAAGAACTATGGCTGAAGGAAATGAGCCTTCAAACTTCAAAGGCGCTGGAAATTCCAGAATCCAATGTAATAGTAAAAATGAGGAAAAGACAGCGTGAAGACGACAGCGGAAAACGAAGCCAGTACAAAAAGGCAGAAGAATCAAACAGCATAAAGGGAATTATTTTTGAGCAAGGCCAGCTCTTTTTTGTAAATCTGACAGACTATATAGATACAGGTATTTTTTTCGATCATAGACCGCTCAGGCTAAAAGTACGCGAAAACTGCAAAGGAAAACGTGTATTAAACCTTTTTTGCTACACAGGAAGTTTTTCAGTTTATGCTGCTGAAGGAGGAGCATCTTTTGTTGAAAGCGTTGACATGAGCAACACTTACACTGAATGGACTAAAAATAACCTTAAGATGAATGATTTTTTGGACACACCGAGCTACAAAACTACACGAATGGACGTTATTCATTATCTTGAAGAAAAATCAAAACAAATAAAAGAAAATGAAAAATTCGATATAATAATTCTTGATCCGCCGACTTTCAGCAATTCAAAAAATACAGACACCACGCTTGATTTAAATAGGGACTGGCCAAAGCTAATAGAAAACTGCTCAAAGCTTTTAAGCTCAAAAGGAATTCTTTATTTCAGCACAAACAGCCGCAAGTTAAAAATGGATGAAAAACTTCTTCCGCCGAAAATGTCAGCAGAAGAAATAACAGCTTCAACAATCCCCGAGGATTACAGAAATTCTAAAATCCACAGGGCTTGGAAAATCACATCAATTTGAATCTTGCATAAAAGTTGACTGCGTTCAAAACTGAAAATACATTTTCAACATTGTCGTAGTCAGCATATTTTATGTAGAAATCGTCGGAAAGTCCCAACGAAACTTTTTTAGAAACAGGAAACTCAACCGATGCTTGGGAAAATGCAAAATATTCCCAGCCAGTGTCATCGCAGTCCTGTTTTTGGGCTTTATACTTGTACATTGCGTATCCGTGAACAGTCCAGTCAAAGACGAAGCCAGAATGCGCATTATAAGCAATCTTTTCAACGATTTCAGCGCCAGTTGTATATCCGTAATCGCAGGAAACGTAATCAGGCTTAGGAAAAACTCCACGGCGCAAATAATAATAATCAGCTGTTCCCATTATAATTCCTGCCAAATGAGACTGCCAGACAAAAGCTCCGTTTTCCGTGTTGATTCTCTGCTTTATGGCGAATCCAGGCGCAAGTGAAGAAAATTCCATGAATGAATGCCACATAAAATCATATTCAAGGACAAGGCCGACAGTCGTATCGCGGTTTTCTCCAAAGTCAGGATTTCTAGCAAGAAGCATTCCATTGCTGAAAATATTTATGCTGTACATGATTTTTTCTTCCGTAGAATCCGCGCCTTCTCCAGAGCCAAGACCTGCCGAGCCTTGCATTGAAAGCTCAAACTGGCTGTACGGAGTATTTGAGTCGTGTCCATAAGGATCGTCATACACGAAATCAAGTCCAACGGAACCATAAGCCGGGAAAAATTCAGAGCAATTGTCATAAGGAGATTTTAACCAAGTATTTGCAAAAGCAAGTCCGAATCCTGTTTTTAAAGAAAAACTCTGCAAAAGTCCGCTCGGTCCTTGCGGTGCTCGTTTCAAAATCGGATCTGTATAAAGCCTCAACGGATTCGCAACATAGCCAAGAATTTTGTGCCCTTTTGCATTTGCTTCAAGACCAAGCCTGTAAACCATTTCCCCTGTAGCAAAACCGCCGATTGGAGTATACGTAAGGTCATTTGTTGAAGGAGAATTTGTTTCAAAAAAGTATTCCCACATAAAAGAACCAGCCGCAGAAATAAGCAAAGACTCAAACCAGTTCAAATTTGAATTTCTCGCGGCAAGATAGTAAAGCCCGCCCTGATAAGGATGCAGAACAAAATTCGTCCAGTACCAGTCGCGGTCAAACTTTATTTTTCTATTCCAAGGCTCTTTTATGTCGTCCCAGTAAACTTGAGCCCAGCTAGCTCTTGCGGGACCAAAACGATTCCATGAGCCAATCACAATGTTTGTAAGCAGCATTCCGCCAGCCGCAACAAAATAGTGCTTTTTTGAATCAAACTCGACAGTTTCACTTGAAAAATCCAAGGAAGCATCTGAATTTTCTGAACTTTCAGCGTTCTGCGCAAAAACATTAAATGCAAAAACAAAAGAACAAAATGCTAGAACTATTTTTTTTAACTTCATTATAACATTCTCCCATACATTTTGGATAAAACAAAAAAAGCAGGCTTATTGCAGCCTGCTTTAAAATGTAAAAGAACAAACTTATTTTGTCTCTGTAGCTTTTACACCGTAGCGCTTGTTAAAGCGGTCAATGCGTCCAGCTGTATCAACAAGCTTCTGCTTTCCAGTATAGAATGGATGGCAGGCAGAGCAAATTTCAACATGAATATCTGACACTGTTGAGCGAGTTTCAATCACATTGCCACATACACAAGTGATTTTTGTAAGTTTGTAGTCTGGGTGGATTCCCTTTTTCATAACAACTCCTGTTCTTGCCCGGCATTAAAGAAAGACCGGTCAGCACTACATACACTTAAAAAAGTAGTGTTGTATCATTCCCTTACCGTTATCCAACAAATTAACGCCACAAGATAATTTTATTGTTTATCTAGTATATAAAAACAACATCTCATGGTCAATATTCAAATTGAAATTTCGCTAGAATTTTCCTATAATCTCCACATGAAAAAAATAGAAGCATTTGTATTTGATATGGACGGAATTCTTCTTGACACGGAAAGCATCTGTGAAAAAACTTGGATAAAGGCAGGAAAAGAATTTGGAATTCAAGATGAAAAAGCCATGGAACTGTTCAAAAAATGCATCGGAACAAATAAAAACGACACATTCAACATTCTAAAAACTTCTCTCGGAGTTGATTTTGAAGCTCAAAAATTTATGGAGCAAACTTCAGTTTTTTTCTCGGAAATTGAAAAATCTGAAGGAATTGCGCTCATGACTTTTGCAAAACAAACACTCGAATATTTAAAAGACAAAGGCTACAGACTTGCACTTGCATCTTCAACTAGAGGTCCAGTTGTAAAAAGACAGCTAGAAAACGCAGGTTTGCTTTCATTTTTTGAATCATTGTCAACTGGAGACCAAGTTTCCCATTCAAAGCCAGATCCAGAAATATACAAACTCGCCTGCAAAAGTTTAAAGCTTCCGCCTGAAAAGTGCGCGGCGGTAGAAGACAGTCCAAACGGAATAAAAAGCGCAAAATCAGCAGGACTTTTTACAATCATGGTTCCAGACAGAATAGAACCAGATGAAGAGCTTCTAAAAAAAGTTGATTTTCTTTGCTCAAATTTAAGTGAAATCAAACTGAAATTTTAAAGTTCTGCGCTTAAAAAATTAAAAAAATGCAACCATTGTAAACTATAATTTTTTGGGATATAATTTTGGAATGTCAATGGAAGTAATTGCAGGAAAAATGGTCTTTGGCGGAGACTGCATAGCGGAAAACAGCGAAAAGAAAATATTTATTCCATATACAATTCCCGGAGAAAAAGTCGAAATTGAAATTGAAAAAGATTTTAAAGACTACAACATTGCAAAAAATCTGAATATAATAGAAAAATCCAGATACAGAACTGTCCCCTTCTGCCCTTATTACGGAAAATGCGGAGGCTGCAACCTTCAGCACATAGAGCCAGAATTTCAAAGACAGCTGAGAGTTCAGACTTTAAAAGACGCTTTTTTACGTGAAGGAATTGAAGTTCCGCAAATCCAGATTGTTTCGGGTGCAGACAAAGGTTACAGAGCAAGATTCCAGCTGCACGACGGCGGACTCATGGGAAAAAAAAGCAATGAAATTATCCAAATTGACCAGTGTCCTTGCGCAACAGAAGAAGTAAACAAGTATTTAAAGGAAATTCCATTCAGCGAGCGTCCAAAAGGAAGAATTCATATTTTCGGAAGCAAAAACATAGCTTCAATTCCCGCCGGATTTGACAAAATCGTGGTTGCAGAACAGTCAGAAAAAAAACAAATTTCCGCAAAAGGCAAAAATGGAAAAAAGCAAAAAAAAGCAAAGGCACGCTACGAAGGAACATTTTCAGAATCAAAAAGCACCTGCACTGTAAAGCTTCTTGACAAAAGCATAACTTTTGACGCGCTGGGATTTTTTCAGTCCAACCTTGAAGTGCTAGAAAAATCAATTCCTCTTATAACGGGCGGAATTTCTGGAAAAAACGTGCTTGATATGTATTCCGGGGCTGGAACATTTTCTGTTTTTCTTGCTGATTCTTTTGAAAACGTAATTTTAGTGGAGCACAACAAAAGCGCGGTTGTTTACGCAGAACAAAATCTCGCCGGAAAAAAACACAAAAGCTTTGGCGTAAGCGGTGATGTCTGGGTAAAATATCATGCGGAAACTTGCATAAAAGAATGCGGAAATTTTGACGCGGTTGTGATTGATCCTCCAAGAAGCGGAATGGAAAAATCCGTGCAGAAGTGGCTTCAAAATTCTCAAATTCCGCAGATAAGAAGCCTTTCATGCGACCCTTCAACTCATGCGCGGGATGCAAAAGCTCTTATAAATTCAGGGTACAGATTGGAAGAACTGTTCCTTTTAGATTTTTATCCGCAAACGGGGCATATTGAAAGCCTTGGATATTTTGAAAAATGAAAAATCTGTCTAAAAAAATATACATCATAATATTTTTTCTAGTAAAAATATTGCTTTTGTCTGCACAAAATTCTTTTACTTCTCAGGAAATTGATTTTACAAATGAAAAACCTTCCTTTGTATCTGTGCTTGGTGGAAACATCTTGTGCCAGCCGGTAAAAACAAGCTACGGTTACATTGCCGCAGGAGACGGAAAACAGATTTTGGGCTTTTCAAAACTGGGCAAACTTTTGTGGCAAAGAGCCGCTCCGGGAAGACTAAAGCCGTTTATTACGGAAGGCCCTGCGGATTTAATTTACGGAGCAACAACAGATTCCATCCTTTTTATGATGAATTCTTCGGGACTTGTCTTGTGGACTCAGAAATCGGATTTCAACATAGAAGAAGCTCCTTTGTGCGGAAAAGACGGCAGAATTTTTATCCGCGGAACAAACGGAATTTCTTGCTACGGATTAAAGGGCGTAAAAAGGTGGCAGATTGTAACCGAAGCGCAAAATATTTCAATTCCGCTTGCAACTTTAAATGACGGCACAATTTTAGTTTTTCTTTCAAGAACTCACGACGGAAAATCAATTGCAAAAAGAATTTCTCCATTTGGAACAGAAAAAGAAGAGATTATTTTTGCAGGACAAGTTTTGCAGGCAGTTTCGTGCAAAGAAGGAGTCGCGCTCGCATTTTCAGACGGAAGCATCGGACTTTGCTCTGTAAACGAAAACGTCTCTTACTCAAAATGGACTTTTCTAAAAAAAGATTCAGGAGCTGCGAAACTTTCAGAATTTTCCGGGAAATTAGCGGCAATATATAAAAATTCAGTTTACTATTTAAATGAAAAAACTGGCGGAAAAATTTCAGAATTTCAAAACGGCGTGCAAAATTTTTTCTATTCCGAGCACACGTCTCAAGGCCTTGTAATTTGCGGCGCGAATAACGGAGCTTGCTACAAGGAAGACGGAACAATTTCCTGGAAGGCAAAATTCAGTCCGCAGAAAAAATGGAATTTCGTTTTTGCATCAGATTCCGGCTATCTTGTTTTCTGCATGAGCAACTGGGCTTTGGAAGCTTTTCAAACCAGACTGAATTTTTCAAAATCAAAAGATTCATTTATAGAAAAAAAAGTTTCGCCTTACAGCTATAAATATTCAGGAATAAAATCAGACGATTTTTCAGGGCGCGCAATAGATGAAAATCTTGAAGCTCAAATGAAAGAAAAATTTTCACAAGGAAATTTCGGGGCGGAAGAAGAAAACTGGAATTCCTTAATCCAAAGCGAGCTTGATTTTCTTTACGACGACTGGACAAAAACTGAAAATCTTTTTTACAACGAAAAACCTTACTTCAAACGAAATATCGATTATTGCCAAAAACTCATAGAACTGGAAAGCGAAAGCGGAATTTATTTTGGAAAAATTTCTTCACTTCTAAAGAAAACAAACGACCCTTCACTATTGCTTTGCCTTGTCAGAGCCGCCGGAAAAAGCGCATTCGATCCACAAGGCGAACTACTTTCTTCTATTGAAATCATTTTAAAAACAAAAACAAACAAAAACGACAAAAAGCTTTTGCAGGAAATCGCCGACTCAACATACGAAATTTGCCACTTTATGGGCCGCCCTTCATTTTTCAGAAAAGGTCAGGAAATTTTAAAATACATGCTTTATCCGCAGTTCGACAAGGAAACAAAAGATTACGCTCTAAAAACTCTCGATAAAATTATTGAAGCCCAGCTTTAACTTTAAACGTATTTTCGTAGAATTTTTTAAGAAACCATGATAAAATATTTCAGTCTGGAGGAAATATGAACAGAAAGTTTTTAGCCTCGCTGATTTTTGCGGCAGGCTCAGTTTTTTTCGTTTCGGCGCAAAATGTAAACGAAAGGGAACTTAGAAGCGCAGGAGACGCAAGCACAATCGTCTTTGAAAACTACGAAGGTCCTCATTCTGTAATTGAAACAGCGGCCGCTATAAATTCAATCGGAGCAGGACTTGGAAATCAGCTTAAAAACGCAGGAACTCAGTCAAGCGGAACATTCGGCGCAAACGGAAAATATACAGTCATTCATGCAGTTGATCCTTCCGAGCAAGGAAAACTTGACGCAGATATTATCCTTATAAATCCGAATGCAACAGTTGACCACATCAGAAACTTGCGGAGAATCATCGCATCTTACTTGAGCGCGGCTTACGGATATTCACAGCAGGACGCTTCAACGGTCGCAACATTCGTTACTGTATACAACGCAGTTTACAGAAACCAGCTTGACACGTTCAAGTCAAAATACAAAAACATTGTAATCAGCAATCTGAATCAGCAAAAATGCGGTCTTTCAATAAAATGGAACGAATGGCCGGGAAATTCGCAGATTGTAATTCCTCTTGGAGAATATGAAGAAGGCGGACTTTCTTCTGTTGACACTTCAGTTATCAGCGACAAAAAAGTTGTTGAATCCATGAAGGAAGACGATGACAAAGGCGTTGACGAGCGCAAAAACATGGTTGACATAAAAGAGCGCGAAGCTGAAAACGCAGAAACAAAAGCTCAGGAAGCGGCAAAAGAAGCGGCGCAGGACAAGCAAGCTTTAGACGAGCAGAAAAAAAATCAGGCTCAAGCTGAAAAAACAGCGCAGGCAAAGCAAAACGAAGCTGACAAAGCAAAAAAAGACGCTGAAAACGCCCAGAAAGAAGCCGCCGCAGATCCGCAGAACAAAGCAAAGCAAGATGAAGCAAAACAGGCTGAGCAAAAAGCTGAAAACGCTCAGAAAGAAGCTGACCAAGCAAAATCAAACGCTGAACAGGAACAGCAGAAAACCCAGCAGCAACAACAGAAAGCTGATGAGTCTGCAAAAAAAGCTGAAGAACAGCAACAGAAAGCCGACAAGAAACTTGACGAAGCTCAAAATGAAAGAATGGAAATTGCAAAAGACCAGCAGGAAATTCTTGACGCTGAACTTAAGCAGCTTGAAGACGGCACTGTAATCGGATTAAAAGTTGTAAAAGAAGCAGACTACTTAAGCACGCTTGTAAAAGTAAATTCAAAAACTGGAAAAGTCGTAAAAGAATCGCCAGTAAAAGTTATCCGCGGAAGAACAATAATCGCAGTTCAAGATGCAGTTGTCGGAGTTGCAACAGGAGCGTCATTCCCGAAAACTTCCGGAGACTCAACATTCTACATGGCTATTTGCGGTGAAAATTCAGGAAAAGGCGCTATAAAGCTTTGCCTGATTGACGCATTCAAAATGGAAATTCAAAAAGAATCTGAAGAAAATGTTTCTGAACATTCAGTTCTTGTAAACAACGGAAGCAATTTTTACTGTGTAATTCAGGACAAATCTGGCTGGGTTCTTGGCCGCTATGACAAATCTCTCAACTTGATTCAGAAAAGCGCAGTAAACATTTCAGAAAGCACTCCGATTACAATTACAGGAAAAGGAATTGTTGTTACAAATTCAAACAATATTCCAGTGCTTCTTTCAGTTTCTGATTTGTCAGTTATAGAACAGTAAAATTCATAAAAAATGGCCGGCCAGAAAATTTAAGTTTTTTGGTCAGCCATTTTCGTTTTTCTTTTAAAAACAAATTTCAGCAGGCAAGAAGTTTTTTATAAAGCTCTTCATAAATCAGCGCAACTTTGTTCCAAGAATATTTTTCATGAATATATCTTGAAGCGTAAGAAATCATGCCTTTAAAAATATCACGTCCGGCATAATGCATTATATTCACCAAAGATGTAAGTTCAGTCTGCAAAGCTTCGGAAGTATTTGGGGAATAAAGCCAGCCAGTTTCATCATCAACGATTTTGCAAAGTCCGCCAGTCGCATGGGCAACAGGCAAAGTTCCATAAGTCTGCGCAATAAAATCTTCAAGTCCGCACGGCTCAAAGTAGCTTGGATGCAACGAAAAATCAACAGCGGCAACTGCAAGCCGGGCAATGGATTTATTATATCCTTTTATGTAGACGCATTTTCCGCGCCATTTTTCAGCAAACTGAATTAAAGAATTTTCAAGCTCAACAGAACCTTGTCCCGCAAAAATAAATCTCACAGGCAAATCTGACTCAAACATTTTTTCAGCGGAATCAAGCATAACTTCAATTCCCTTCTGCTGGACAACCCGCCCGTGATACGCAATGTAAGTAAAATCAGAATTTTTTTCAGCGGAATCAATAAAGCCAAATTGCAAAGTTCCATCCGCAAAATTTTTAAAATCGAGGCTTTTCTTTGAAGCGAAATTTTCCAAGAAGAAATCGCGGCACTTATATTTTCCTTCCAAGTCATTTTTTAAAGGATTAAATTCAAAAGGCAGAAGCGACTTTTTTTTATCAGAAGGCTCATACTTTGAAAAATCAATTCCATTTGTAATGCCAATTAGCTCAATTCCTTTTTTCTTAAATCCTTCAGAAAGCCCTGCGGTGTCAGTTTTGCCTGAAATAATTTCTTCTGCGTATTCCAGGGAAACCGTAGTAATGCAGGCATTTTCCGAAGCCAAAAGGAAAGGCTCTATACACAAGCCGTTTTTTCCTTTTTCAAGAATTTTTTTTGGAAGTCCCGAAAAACGCTCGGCTTCTTCAATATTTTTAAATTCGTGATGATACCCGGGACCGGCATTGTGAATTGTTACAACAAATTTTGTCTTTGAAAAAAATTCGCTCACAGCAGGCATAAAACGCGCAAAAACAGGAATCATAGCAGCAGGCGCATCTTGGCAATGCACAATGTTTGGAATTTCATCATTAAGGCAATTTTTTGAATAGCACACAACAGCTTTTTGAAAAAGCATATTCAGAAAATCTTTATCAAGATGACCTTCGCCTTGCCGATGTTCAGGATTCTGATTTTGCTCATCAAAAGTGTAAGTGTAAACCGCTTTTTTTTCAGAGAAAGAATCATGCCGGATAAAAATTATTTCAACGCCATTGAAAATTCCGCGCGAGAAAAAAACTTCAACAGATTTTCCATTTATGTCAAAAGCAACAGAATCACGCCAAGTTTCACAAAAATTTTCAACGTGCGATAAATCTGTGCAGCCATAAAACGGAATAAAAACACAAATTTTGTGTCCTAAATGCAAAAGACTTTCAGCCAAAGAGCAGGCAACATTTTTTACACCGCCCGCCTCCGCAATTCCAGCATATTCTCTTGAAACAAGCCAAATATTCAATTTATTTTCCTTTTGAAAAATCAGGCCGAAGTTTTTCCGCACCATTAATGTAAACATGGACAGGATTTTTTTCAGCAGGAAGATAAGCTGTAACTAGAACTCTTACAACGCGAGGCAACATTCCGTCTATAGAAGCTTCCTGAGAAACAAAAAGCGCAAGCAAAGACGTATCGATTCCAACATCGCATTTTCTAAGCGCAGCAGCGGCATTCATGCAGTGCAAATCCTGCGTCATTGTAAAATGAACAGAAACAATATCATCAGGCTGCAAATTGTTTTCTTTAAAAATCAGGCGACACATTTCACCGACATTTTCTGTTATTGACTCTGGAGTATTTTCAGCGCAAACAGCACCACGAATTCCAAAAATTCTTTTTTCCATTTTTATCCTCAAAATTTTTAGCGCATTGATTTTACAGCATTTATAATCTGGGCAGCATCTCCAGTTTTAAACATTTCCTCAAGCTGCGGAAATTTCTGAAGCATTGAGCCAAGTTTTTCAAGCTGCGCCAAAGTTCTGTCCTGCTCAACAAAAAATTCCGCCTGAGCCTCAGCTTTTTGCGCCATTTTTGAATTCAAAAGATCAAGGTAAGACGCGTAGTTTTCCTTTGCAAGATTGTAAAGCTCAACATCTGGAATTTTTGAATCAAGAAGCTCAACTGACGAAATTAAAATTCCGTCAAACTCGGAAGCTTTTTTTTCAATTACTTCCTGAATTTCTTTTTGGCTTAAAGCGGAAGGTTTTACCAAGGTCGAAGTTGAAACAAGATATTCTGCGACAAGAGAAGCCGCAAGTTTTGCCTTCGCATCGTAAAATCCTTTTAAATCTTCATTTGAAGTTATTTTATTTTCGGAAACCAGCTTGTAAATTCCTTCAGGCGAAAGGCTCATCGAAACTGAAATTTCAACATTATACGAAAAGTCAACTTTTTTATCAGAAAAGCGGGAACTATAAAACGCCGCGCTCGGAAGTTCTCCTGAAACAGACTGATTTGCCTTGTAAACTGAAAGGTCAAAAATCTCCAGCGAAACATTTGTTGGAAGAAGCCGCTCCCATCTCCAAGTGAAAACTCCGGGAACAACCGCAGAATTATACAAGCCGCCAGTTTTTGATTTCATTATAGCGCAAGTTCCAGGGCGCACATAAAACTGAATCCATCCAATAAAAAAAACTACCGCTGAAAAAATCAGCAAAACTATTAAATTAGCAAAAAACTTCTTTACTTTCATTTTGCCCCACTCGATAAATTATGCTTTTTTTATTATACTGCTTTGTAGAAATATTTTAAAGCAAATTCACAGAAAATGGATTCCTTAAATAGATTAAAAAAAATCAACCGTTCTTTTCTCTTTAAACTCACAGGACGCACTTCTCTTTTTTTATTTCTGTTTTCTGTCTTTCTTATCGTTCTTTACGTGAGCGGCTCTTACCAAGGATTTCTTGACAGCACACTGAATTTTATTTTGACTTCATGCTCTGCGGCAATTTTAGCACTTTTTGTTTTTTCCGCAGCCGGAATTCTTCAAAGTGTTATTCTTTTTTTTATTTCAAAAAGAAAATCGTACTGGATTTATTTTTTTGTATATATATTTTCGTGCGTTTTTTCCGCGGGGATTTTTTTTCTCGCAAGAACAATTTCAATTATTGCAAAAGGAATTTAAATTTTCACTTCGCAATGATACGGAGCAAAAATCAAAAAAGAGCCTTTTGAAGCAAAAAGTTTCGCCGGATTTTTATGCAAAAAATTTTCTTTTGAAATTCTATTTGAAACGCTTGCCATTCCTTTTTTTCTAAAGCAGTTCCATTCAAAACCTTCCGCTTCAACAAAAGAATTGTCAAAATTATTTGTAAGGCGCGAAACTGAAATTCTGTCTTCAAGCTGCAAATTAAAAACTTCCGCAGATTTTTTTTCAGCAAGAAAATAAACTGCCTGATTCACACAAAGCCAAACGTCGGCATGAAAATCTTCAGAAAAAGAATCGTAAATTGAAATAAGATGATCAAGGCAGCCGCCATTTCCGCCCACAAGAACAACCGATGCAGTTTTGCAAATTTCCCTCGCAGTAGAAAGCGCAAGTTCCGTGTCGGTAAAATCCTTATCGCCAGGAAAAACTTCCCGCTTTGCATTTTTATATTTTTCAAGCAAAGAAAAATTTTTCAAACTGTCCATGTCGCCAAGAATCAAATCCGGCGAAAAATCTTCACCAAAAAATTCCGCATACAAATCCAAAGTTTCAAGCCCAGAATCAGCGGCAATAATGTAGTCGGGCTTGCATTTTTCAAAAAAAGGCTTTGCAGTTTCTGGAGACGGAGATTCTCCTCCAGTAAAAATAAAAATGCTCATAGATAGAAATTCCGTTTAAAATTTGATATTGTATGTTACCATGTTTTCATCAAAAAGTGTAAAAATTCCAGAAAAACTAATCAAAGTCAGCAAAATTTTTTCAGACAACGGATTCAAGTCTTATCTTGTTGGCGGAGCTGTCCGCGATATGC
Organism: uncultured Treponema sp.; assembly: GCF_934725225.1. Lineage (NCBI taxonomy): Bacteria > Pseudomonadati > Spirochaetota > Spirochaetia > Treponematales > Treponemataceae > Treponema > uncultured Treponema sp. Next base: position 118,948 of record NZ_CAKVAM010000005.1, on the reverse strand, counting down.
TGATGGGAAAAACTTGCCACGACTACGACATTGCGACAAACGCGACTCCAGAGCAAGTAATGAAAATTTTCAGAAATGTAATCCCGACTGGAATTGCGCACGGAACTGTAACAATTCACATTTTCGGACTTGAGCTTGAAACAACAACTTTCAGAACAGAAACAGAATATTCAGACGGAAGGCATCCGGACAAAGTAAAATACGCAGACACAATCGAAGAAGATCTTTCACGGCGCGACTTTACAATGAACGCAATTGCCGCGGAACTTTCAACAGGAAAAATCACAGATCCGTTTGACGGACAAAAAGACATTCAAAGAAAAATAATCAGGACAGTCGGAAATCCATTAGAGCGATTTTCAGAAGACGGACTTCGGCCTGTAAGAGCAATAAGATTTTCAGGGCAGCTCGGATTTAAAATTGAAGAAAAAACATTTGGCGCAATTTCAAAAGAAGAAATTCTAAAAAAAGTCGAAGGAATTTCCACGGAAAGATTCCGCGATGAATTCTGTAAAATTCTTCAGACAGAAAAACCTAGCGTTGGGTTAAAACTACTGGAGCAGACAGGAATACTAAAAATATTTATTCCGCAGTTTTCCATTTGCAGAAATTGTCTTCAGCAGGACGAAAGAGGCTTCCACGAATTCGATGTTGCAGATCATATTTTATATGCTTGCGATGGCTGTCCAAAAGAAAACCTCACAGTCCGGCTTGCCGCTTTTTATCACGACATAGGAAAGCCGGAATCCAAAACAATCGAAACTGTCAACGGAAAAGAAAGAATTCATTTTCACGGGCATGAGCAGATTTCAGCGGAAAAAGCAAAAGCTTCAATGGCTTCACTAAAATTTTCAAATGACGAAATAAAAAAAGTGAGCCACCTTGTAAAAGAGCACATGTTTCACTATGAAAGCAACTGGACAGATTCGGCAGTGCGCAGATTCATAATCAGAGTTGGCGCGGAAAATCTTGACGACCTTTTTCTTTTGCGGCTTGCGGATATTTACGGAATGCACAGAGTTCCGCTTCAACAAAACAGTCCGTCCTGGAATCTTCTTGTTGAATTGAAAAAGCGGATTGAAAAACTTCTAAACGAAAATTCCGCTCTAAGCCTGAAAGATTTAAAAGTAAACGGAAAAGACTTAATGGCAGAAGGAATTCCAAGCGGAAAAATAATGGGAAAAATTTTAAACGAGCTTTTTGAAACTGTAACAGATTCTCCAGAAATGAATGACAAAGAAAAACTGACAAGCCTCGCAAAAAAACTGTTCAGCGAAAAATATTCCGTTTAAAATTCTATTCAATTCCAAGAGCCTTGCAAGCAACTCCAGCCGCAGCCTGCTCCGCTGACTTTTTATTTTTTCCGCTAGCAGGTCCGTAAACAACATTTCCAAGCTTTACAGAAACATAAAAAATTCTGTCATGGTCGGGACCAGTTGTCTTTACAAGCGAATAAGAAGGACAAGCGTTTGTTTTCTTCTGATAAAATTCCTGAAGCAAAGTTTTATAATCCTTGCTTCCGTGATCGCTTTGAACTTTTCTTATTTCAGGAATAATCAGCTCAAGAACAAGCTTTTCCGCGCTTTCATATCCAGAATCAATATACAAAGCGCCGATAACAGCTTCAACCGCATCAGCCAGAATCGCCTTTTTTGATCTTCCGCCTGAAAGCTCCTCGCCTTTTCCAAGCACAAGATATTTGTCAATGTGCATTTTTTCAACAGCAATCGGCGCAAGAGACTGCTCGCTTACAACATTCGCCTTTATTTTTGCAAGATCGCCTTCTTTGTTCTGCGACATATCGTTATACAAAAATGCAGCCGTCGCAAGCCCAAGCACGCTGTCCCCAAGAAATTCAAGACGCTCATTATTATATCTTTTGTAAGAAGAATTTTCGTTTGAATAAGACCTGTGATGAAACGCCAAATCCAACAAAGAATAATTTTTAAAATGAAGCTTTAAATGCCGGCAAAATTCATCAAGCTCCTTTTTTCTTTCTTTTGTTAAATTTTTCTCTGGATAAAAAAGATTTTTAAAACCCATTGTATAATCCGAACAAAATTGCAAAACGCACAGAAACAAGCCAAACAAAACAACTTGAATCCGCTGATTTTACATTTTGCATAAAACGAAAATAAACAAAAAAAGCACAGCCATCAGACTGTGCCTTGCTAAAACTGAAAATCAGAAATTACTGCTGCTGAGACTTGATGTAGTCGTAAGCATCTTTTACAGTTTCAAATTCATTAGCCTTGTCATCAGGAATAGAAACACCCATTTCCTCTTCAATAGCATAAACAAGCTCATAAGTGTCAAGGCTGTCTGCTCCAAGGTCGCCACGGAAAGATGCATCCATTGTAACTTTTGACTCATCAATTCCGAGTTTTTCAGCGATAAGCTTCTGAATCTTTACAAACAATTCGTCCATTTTAGTCTCCTGATTTAGCCATTAACTTCTGGAGTAAGAACCTGACGGCCCTTGTAGAAACCGCATTTCTTGCATACGTGGTGTGGAAGAACTAAGTTTCCGCAGTTTCCGCATGCTACAAGATTCGGTGTGTCAAGATGCATATTAACGCCACGTCTTCTCTTGGTTACAGCTTTTGAAGTTTTCGATCTAGGTACTGCCATAATATATCCTCGCTATAATTTTTAGTCGTCTGTATAACGGTTTTTGATATTACTACAGATTCCTATTTCTTGTCAAGAATTATACTTGCATTATGAAGCATTTGTCAATGAATTTCGTCATCTTTTTATGACATTTTGACGATTTTTGTTATTTTGAAACAGAATTCTGCTCAAAAAACTTCTTTTTCATCTCAATTTCAACAATTTTTGGAACCATTGTGCTTATATCGCCGCCAAAACGGGCAACTTCCTTTATGCTGCTTGAGCGCACAAGAAAATATTTCTGCGCAGTCGGAATCAAAAGAGTTTCAACATCGCTGTTCAAGTGCTTGTTCATAAGGGAAAGGTCAAATTCATGCGAAAAATCCATGGCATTCCGCACTCCCCTAATCAGCACATTCGCGCCGGATTTCCTGCAGTAGTCGGCAACAAGTGTATTCCATATATGCACGGTAACATTTTTGTAGTTTTCTGTAAGCTTTATAAGCAAGTCGTAGCGTTCCTTGTCAGAAAAAAGGCACTTTTTGTCAGGATTTACAGAAATCAAGACATCAATCTTGTCAAAAAGACGGCTCGCTCTTTCTATTATATTCAAATGTCCGTAAGTCGGAGGATCAAAAGACCCCGGAAAAACAGCTGTAGTCATGCGAATATTCTAGCAGATTTCAGTTTTTTTAACAATGAAAACAAAATCAACTAAATGCTGAAATTTTTTTCCAACATATCTTGCAATAAAATTATAATCGTGATATATAACATACATTATAAAACAAAACTATTAAAGTTAGTTAGGAGATTTCTATGAAAAAATTTACAACATTTTTGGCAGCACTTGCATTGGGGTTTTCTGTTTCAGCAAAAACTTGGACAAACTACGCTGGATTCGGCTGGAGACTACCGACATCAACAACTGTAAAAGCAGACGAAGACGGAATGGACGACATCAAATTCAAGAACCAGACAGGGCTTTCAATTGACTACGCAGGAACACACGAAAGCGGATTTTCTGTGCGCGGAATTTTTGACATCAATTATTCAAGTTCAAATCTTAAAATTTCAGCTGAAGAAGATGATGATGAACTGAACGGATTGAACGGACTTTTTCTTATCGGTGCTGGATACGCGCCAATTTGCACAGACAAGATGTTTCTTGGACTATACGGTGTTCTTGGAGCAGATGTAACTGTGCTTTTCCGCGAATATACTAAATCTTCTTATTACTATGAATCAGAATCCAAATACAGCATGACACATGCGGCCTCTGTTCTTGGAGCAAACGCAACATTTGTTTATACTCCTGCAAAGCATTTTTCAGTTTTTGCTTCACTGTGCGCAAACTATATGTTCCCTGCAAAAGTAGAAGCTGAAATAACACAAAAAGTAAATGGCACAAAAATTTTTGATAGTGATGAAAAATTTGACTACAAAGGTGCTTTTAAATTTGTTCCTACAGTAGGAATCTGCTGGAAGTTCTAATTTTCTGCGCAAAAGGGTGTCTGCAGCAATGCAAGCGCCCTTAACTTTTAACATTTCTTTTAATTGACCAAACAAGACAAAGATATTAAAATTGTTCCCATGGAAAAATTCTTTACAAAACTAAGCTTAATTTCAGTATTTGCATTTTTATCCTGCGCCTCTGCCCCTGTAGAAAATACTCCGCAGATAGAAGAGCAGCCAGCCAAACCAGTGGTAATAGAAGAACCAGAGCCAGTTCCAATTCAGGAAATTGAAGAAGAGCCTGTTGTCATTGAAAAGGCAGACGACGAGTACACAAGGTCAACATCGGCGGTTTCTGTTTCAAAGGAAGTTTTCAACGAAGACAAGTCAAGAATTCTCAATATAATCAAAGACCTTGACACTTACATGAAAAACATGGATTACCGCGGCTGGATTTCATATCTTGATGCGGACAGCTTGAACTATTGGTCAAAAAGGCAGAACCTTCAGAAAGCGGCGAACAGGCTACCAAAAAAAGGTCTGCGCCTAAATACAATCGAAGATTATTTCAAATTTGTCTTTATTCCCGCAAGAGCCGGACACACAGTTGACGAAATCCGCTACGAAACAAAGTCGCTTGTAAAAGCTGTTCAAGTTCAGAACAACACAGACGTAGTTTACTACAACTTCCATAAAGTCAACGACCAGTGGAAAGTTGTGCTTCCAAAGAACCCAGACTAAGTTACATTTTTCTTGCTTTTTTGCGAAATATATTCTAAACTTGAAAAGATTCCATAAGGAGGAATAGTTATGAAAGTATCAAAGCTGATTGCAAGCGCCTGTTGTATTTTTATTTTTCAGGCAGTTTTTGCACAGGAACAGCAGAATGAAAAAGACCAGACTTCAAGAAACGAAACGACTGTAGAAGATGAATACTTAAGCAGCGTACAAGATGTAATAATTGGAGAACTTGCCGCTTCTGATGAATATGACAATAAGAATGTAGCTTTGCAGTATTTGGAAGAAGCTATTGGAGAGGGAAGAAGCTCTCCAGAGATGACAGCAGCTCTTTCCAGCCTTGCAGGTGAAGGAATAAAAAAACAGTCGCGCACAAACGGCCGCATAATGAACAACTTCCCGGACATCCGCGCAAAAGCCTGCGATCTTCTTGGACAAATTCCTACAGTTGAATCAAAGAATACGCTTATTTCAATTGCCACAGAAGACAAAGAGCCTATGGTTGTTACAGCAGCTATCCGCTCGTTGGGAAATATCGGCATGAACGACAATGATGACGTTGTAAGCATGATTGAATTTGTGCATAAACGATATGCCGCTCTCAATCCTACAAGTTCGCTTGCTCTCGAAGTTCTTAACGCTTACGAAAAGCTTGCTCCTACAGTTCAGAATAAAAATGAAATGATTCAGTCAATTACTTCAATTGGAACAAACTACAAATATGTAAGACCTGTAAGAGAAAAGGCATTGAATCTTTTAAAGTCAATTCGGGGAAGCAATAATTCAAACAACAATAACAACAATAATAAAGAGGAAAAATAAAAGACTGCGGGCGTTTTTTCGCCTGCAAGTTTTACAAAAGCGGCTGAAATATTCAAACCACAGTCGCTTCAAAAACTCTTAATTTTCTATTCGGATTCTTTTACACAATCAGTCTTATTTTTGAAAGGAATTTACATTTTAGAAAAGTAACTGAGAGATACGGGATTCGAACCCACAACCTTCGGCTCCGGAGGCCGACGCTCTATCCAGTTGAGCTAATCTCCCGAAAAGCATGAATAGATTATATTTTTGCTTTTAAAATGTCAACTGAAAAAACATTATGGAACCAATAATATTAGCTTCATCCTCTCCTAGGCGGCAAGAGATTTTAAAATTCCTAAACATTCCTTTTGTTGTAAATCCTGCGGATATTGACGAGACAATTCCTGCCGATATAAAGCCAGAGGAAGCCGCGGAATTTTTAGCAGCAAGAAAAATCGATGCGGTTGCAAGAAAGATTCCGGCGGAAAATGAAATCGGCTGGATTTTGGCAGCAGACACAATAATTCTCTACAAAAATAAAATTTTCGGCAAACCAAAAAATCAGGACGAGGCAAGAGAATTCCTAAATTCACTGAAAGGAACAACACACAAAGCAATCACAGGAATCGCTCTTTTTAACGGAACTGCCCACTACATGACCACAAGAACAAGCATAAACAAAGTAACTTTCGCCGAAATGTCGGAAGCCGAAATTGAATCTTATCTTGAAACAAGCGAATGGCACGGAGCGGCTGGAGCATACAGGATTCAGGGAAAAGCCTCGTGCTTTATAAAAAAAATCGAAGGAACTGAAAGCTCGGTTATGGGCTTGCCTATTTTCGAGCTATATGATATGCTTAAAGAGCAAAATTATAAGTTTACAGTTTGATAAACGATTTTGCCGGACATTTTTTCGCAAAGAAATCATGTTACGAAATCATCCGGGCTGATTAATCAGCTACGAGAAACAAAGCCGGTGGAAAATTTTCAGCATTAAGGAAATTTTCCGGTGAAGGAGTTAATCATGGCAGTTGTAACCATGAAAAGTCTTCTTGAGTCTGGAGTTCATTTCGGACATCAAGTAAAACGCTGGGATCCACGTATGAAGAAGTACATCTTCGCAGAACGCAATGGAATCCACATTATCGACCTGCAGAAAACAATCACTGCAATCAAAGACAGCTATGATGTTGTACGCAAAGTTGCATCATCAGGAAAATCAGTTCTTTTCGTAGGAACAAAAAAACAGGCTCAGCAGGCTATTGCAAAAGAAGCAGAACGCTGCGGAATGTACTATGTAAACAACCGCTGGCTTGGTGGAACACTCACAAACTTTACAACAATCAAAAAATCACTTCTCCGTCTTAAGAAAATTGAAAAAATGGAAGTTGACGGAACTTTCGATAAGCTCACAAAGAAAGAAGTCGCCGCATACATGAAAGAGAAAGAGACTCTCACAAAGAACTACGGCGGAATGAAAGACATGAAGGAGCTTCCTGGTGCAGTATTTATCATTGACACACACAAAGAACAGATTGCTGTTGCAGAAGCACGCCGCATGGGAATTCCTATCATTGCTATTGTTGATACAAACTGCAATCCAGAAGGAATCAACTACCCTATTCCTGGCAATGATGACGCAATCCGCGCAATCAGCCTCTTTACTTCTATTATTGCAAACGCTGTAATCGAAGCAGACAATGAGCAGGGACTTAAAATCATCGACACTCTTGGAGACGAAGACGACGTTACAACAGACGCAACAACCAAGAAAGAAGATGAAGAAATTGTTGACTATTCAAACTACACTCCTACAGAGCCAAAAGAAGAAGACACAGAAGCTGACAAAAGAGAAAGCGAGCTTTTGGACGAGGACAATTACACAAAATAAAAATATCTCGGAGTAGAAAATGGCAGATATTACAGCCGCTATGGTAAAAGACTTGCGCGAAACAACAGGCGCAGGAATGATGGACTGCAAAAAAGCTCTTGTTGATACGAACGGAGACTTTGACGCAGCAGTAAAACTCTTAAAAGAAAAAGGACTTGCCGCAGTTGCAAAACGCGCAGAACGCGCAACTTCTGAAGGACGCATTTTCATCCGTCAGAACGGAAACAAAGTTGCTGTTGTTGAGCTTGTATGCGAAACTGACTTTGTTGCAAAGAATGCAGAATTTATTGCTTGCGGTGAAAAAATCCTTGATGAAATTTTCGCAAAGGGATACACAGAAATCAACAAAGAGCTTTCTGATGTTCTTTTGGACTTTGCAACACGCACACGCGAAAATATGTCTTTGTCAAAGATTCAGGTTATCGATGTTCCTGAAAACTCAGTTGCAGGAATTTACATCCACTCTGACTTCAAGACTGCCGCTGTTACAGTTATCAAAGGTTCTACAGACGAAAAAGTAAAGGAATTTGCACGCGACTGCTGTATGCACCTTGCTGCATTTACTCCTGCTTACAACAAACCGGAAGATGTTCCAGCTGAATACATCAATGAGCAGAAAGAAATTTTTGCAAAACAGATGGAAGACGATCCAAAAATGGCCTCAAAGCCACAGAATGTAAAGGACGGAATTCTTCAGGGCAAAATCAACAAGCACCTTGCTGAAATCTGCTTTGTTGACCAGATGTTTGTAAAAGACGACAAAAAGTCTGTAAAAGCAAAACTTGATGAAGTTGGAAAATCAGTGGGCGCAACCCTTGAATTTGCCAGCATAAATCTTTTGCTCTTAGGAAAATAAAATATTGCGGCAGGCATTTTCAAAGCGAAGTGCTTGCCGTAGTTCTTTTTTATCAACTAAAAAAAATACAGACTTAATTATTTGGAGAAATTATGGCAGACAACGAAAGCCGAATGGAAAAAACGGTTAATTCACTGAAAGAAGAATACAAATCAATCAGAACAGGAAGAGCCAGCGCAGCAATTTTTGACAAAGTACGTGTTGACTACTACGGAACACCTACTCCGCTGAATCAAGTTGGAAACATTTCAATTCCAGAAGCCCGCACAATTGTAATTTCTCCTTTTGACAAGTCAATTATGGGCGACATTGAAAAAGCTATCCAGAAAGCAGAGCTTGGACTAAACCCAAACAATGACGGAAAGGTAATCCGCATTGCAATTCCGCCTCTTACAGCAGACAGAAGAAAAGAGCTTGTAAAGCAGGCAAAAGCTACAGCGGAAAACTACCGCACAACAATCAGAAATATCCGCCGCGACGGAAATGAAGATTTGAAAAAGCAGCAGAAAGCAGGCGAACTTACAGAAGATCAGCTCAAGACTGAAACTGAAAAACTTCAGAAGCTCACTGATAAATATATTGAAGAAATCAACAGAATTTACGAAGCCAAAGAAAAGGAAATAATGGAATAAATTCCATGTCTGATTTATTCAACAAAGACGCATTGCCGGTTCACGTAGGAATAATTATGGACGGCAATGGTCGCTGGGCAAAAAAACGGAACCTACTCAGAACAAACGGCCACACAGAAGGCTTAAAAAGAGCAAAAGAAATTGCAAAGGCGGCTTCTGACATCGGCTTGAAATTCCTTACATTTTATGTTTTTTCAACAGAAAACTGGAAACGCACAGAACAGGAAGTTGGATTTTTGATGAATCTCATACATTCCTACCTTTTAAAGGAATTCGATTTCTGCAAATACAACAATGTTAGAGTCCGTATGCTCGGCGACAAGTCAAGATTGCCGGAAAATGTAAGAAAAGACATTGACCAAATCGAAAAAGATACAGAAAATCTTACAGGACTTACAATTTGCCTTGCAATAAACTATGGCGGACGGGACGAAATTATCCGCGGCGTAAAAAAACTTATTGCGGAAAGAAAAACTGAATCTGATATTTCAGAAGAATCTATTTCAAAAAGCTTTGATGTTCCAGAGCTTCCTGATGTAGATTTGCTTATAAGAACTGGCGGAGAAAAACGACTGAGCAATTTTCTGATGTGGCACTCGGCTTATGCGGAGCTGCTTTTTTCAGATACGCTTTGGCCTGATTATTATAAGGAAGAATTTTTCAAAGACATAGGAGAGTTTCAAAAAAGAACTAGAAGATTTGGAGCTGTTCCAGTATGAATAAAGTTGCTTCCCGTTTGTTGATTTTTTTTATAGGAATTCCTATTGTAATTGCCTTCATAGTCGCGCCTTTTTGCAATCACATTTTGCTTCATATTTTGGTTTGTGTGATTTCTGCATTGGGAGCATCGGAACTTTACGATATTTTTTCTGCAAAATACAAGCTTCTGAATAAAAAACTTATTATAACGGAAAGCATTTTCATTCCGATTGTGGCGGCTCTTTACGCTATTTTGCCGTCTTTGGGAATCAGCTTTTATTCCGGGCAGGAAATTATAACTTTCGCGTATATCGTAACAATTTTAATTTCATTTACAGTCGAAGTTTTTTCCCAAAAAGAATTTGAAGAATCAAACGCGCGGCTCGCCTCCTCTATTTTTATAATAACATACACAGGATTTTTACTTACATTTATTTCAAGAATGACAACTTGGACTCTTGACGGAAAAAACATAACAGTTCCAGTTGTTTGCGTCTTTATCCTAATGGTTTTTATGTGCGACAGCATAGCCTGGTTTTTGGGCGTTTTATTCGGAAAAGGCAACCGCGGAATTGTAAAAGCAAGTCCAAACAAAAGCTGCATTGGCTTCCTAGGCGGATTTATTGGTTCTGTCGGAGCTGGAATTTTGGGCTATTACTTGTGGCCGCAAATTTTTTCAGGCTCAGTTCTTAAGATTGTCTTTACAGGACTTTGCATGGCGCTTTCTTCAATTGTCGGCGACTTGACAGAATCTGTATTCAAACGCTCATCTGGAATAAAAGATTCAGGCAAAATAATTCCTGGGCGCGGAGGAATTTTGGATTCAATTGACTCCATCGTTGTTTCCGCTCCTATTTTCTACCTTTTAGTTTCAATTTTATTCGGACCGTTCAACTGATGAAAAAAAGAATTCTTGTTTTAGGCTGCACCGGCTCAATCGGAAGCCAGACTCTTGACATTGCACGCAAAATGAGCGGCAGTTTTGAAGTATGCGGAATTTCAGCTGGGAAAAATGAAGAAAAAGTAAAAGAATTATGCCGCGAATTCAACTGCAAAGGAACTGTTTTTTCAAAAGACGGAATCGAAGGTCTTGAAAAGCTCATAAAAGAAAGCAAAGCCGACATCGCGGTAAACGGAATCGCAGGAGCTGCCGGGCTCAAGCCTTCAGTTCTTGTTTTGGAAAATGGAATCGACTTGGCTCTTGCAAACAAAGAAACTGTTGTAATGGCGTGGAATCTTGTAAAGGAAACTGCCAAAAAAAACGGAGCAAAAATAATTCCAGTAGACAGCGAGCATTCGGCAATCTTCAACTTAGTGCAGAAAATCGGCTCGGAAAATATAAGCGAAATCGTAATAACTGCAAGCGGCGGACCGTTCAGAAATCTTTCAGATGAAGAGCTTAAAACCGTTTCAATTGAAGACGCATTAAAGCATCCGACTTGGTCAATGGGATCAAAAATCACAATCGACAGCGCAAGTCTTGCAAACAAAGGCCTTGAAGTCATTGAAGCTTGCAGACTTTTTGATTTTCCGCCTGAAAAAGTAAGCGTAGTTGTTCATCCGCAGAGCTTGATTCATTCGCTTGTAAGAACAAAAGACGGAATGTTGTATGCGCAAATTTCAAATCCCGATATGCGCCATCCAATATTCGGTGCTTTAGTCTGGCCAGAAATTTCAGAAAATTATCTTGAAAAATTTGATCTTGCCTCTTGCAAAGAGATGACATTTTCCGCACCAAGATTTGACTCGTTTCCGCTTTTAAAGACGGCGTTCAGTTGCGCAAAAAAAGGCGCAGGCTACACAATCGCATTCAACGCCGCAAACGAAATTGCAGTTCAGGCTTTTCTTGAAAAAAAATGCGGCTTCACTGACATTGCAAAAATTGTAATCAACACACTTGAGCTTGACTGGAGCGCACAGCCAGCTTCGATTGAAGAAATTTTCAGCATTGATAAAAAAGTCCGCCTTGAAGCAGAACGTCAGCTTGGTTTGCTGGCAGGAGGAATCCGTTGACATTTGTCTTGGGAATTCTAGGGCTTGGCTTTCTTGTATTTTTCCATGAATTAGGGCATTTTATAGCCGCAAGAATTTTCGGAGTAAAAGTTGAAGCCTTTTCAATTGGAATGGGACCTGTTTTACTTCATCACACTTGGAAAGAAACGGACTACAGAATTTCACTTATTCCTTTTGGCGGATACTGCGCAATGAAAGGCGAAAAGGATTTCCAAGATGCAATGGAAAAAAATCTCAAGGAAATTCAAGGTGAAAAAGATTCGTTTTATGGCATTAATCCTTTAAAAAGGCTCGCAATAGCATTTGCAGGTCCGTTCGCAAATTTTTTGTTCGGATTTCTTGCGTTTTTTACAATTGCAATTATCGGCTACACGTACTACAGCGCAGGCACAAAAGTTTCCATGGCAGACGAAATTTACCCGGAACTTTCCTCTCCTGCCCACAATGCCGGAATGGAAAGCGGAGACAAAATTTTAAGCCTGAACGGAACAGCCGTAAATGACTTCAGCGAAATCGCAGCCTTTATTTCAACTCATCCAGACGAAAACATAAAAATTGAAGTTGAACGTGAAGGTGAAATTCTTTTCTTTGAAGTGAAAACTGAACTGGACAAAGAAACTGGAGCTGGAAAACTCGGAATTGTTTCAGACCCGGAATCAGTTGTTGCGCATGAATATCCGAAGCACGGATTTTTCGGCGCATGCAAAGAAGGATTCACCCAAAGCGCAAAAATTATCGCATTGACTGGAAAAAGCATAAAAATTTTATTCAAAGGCGTAAATCTTACAAATGCAGTTTCTGGGCCGGTAAGAATTACTTCGATTTTGGGAACAACCGTAAAGCACGGATTTGCAGCAGGATTCAAAGAAGGCGTAGTTTCAACATTGGAATTTCTTGCGCTTATAAGCATTTCACTTTTTTTAACAAACCTGCTTCCTATTCCAGTTTTGGACGGCGGACTGATTCTTTTTGCGCTAATAGAATTTTTGGCACGCAAGAAAATGAATCCAAAAGTTTTGTACTATATTCAGTTTGTCGGAATATTTTTTATAGCTTTTCTTTTTATATTTGCCATGACAGGCGACATAATTTATTTCCTAAAAAAATAGAGGTTTTCCATGAAAAAACTCATAAATATCATTCTGCTATTTTTATCGTTCAACCTTTATTCTCAGACAATAGCTTCAACTCAGTCGCACGAAGGAAAAGTCAACGCCCTGATCTCTTCGGAAACAGAATCTTTTTCGGACGATTCATTTTATTCAGTTGGAAACGACGGATTTATCATAAAATGGACTTCGGACGGAATGGGCGACCACTACCAAGTTTCCGACCTGCAAGTGCGGCTTGTGGCAAAAAATCCAGTTTACGGAGACATCGCGGTTTATGAAACAGACGGAGTTTCAAATCACAGGCTGACAGTAATAGATTCAAAGACTTATGCAAAAAAGTTTTCCAAAAAATTCGCAAATTCAATAGTTTCAATTTCGTTCTCAGCAAAGGGAAAATATCTTTTTGCGGGAACAACAGCGGTAAACGGAACTTTTGTTTTAAATGCGCGCACTGGAACTGTAATAAAAAAAGCAACTGATGTTTCAGGAATTGTTCCGCTCATTCTAACAGGCGATTCAGAAAAAACTGCCGTCATGTACTCAAAATCTGGAACGCTCTATTATTACGATTTGATTGGAATGAAAGTCAAGGCGAAATTTTCCGCGCCAAGTTCCTTGAACCAGCTTACACTTTTTGGCACAGGGAATTTCAAAAACAGATTTATTGCCGGAGAAAAAAACAACACAATATTTATAATCGATGCGACTTCGGGAAAAACACTTGCGCAGTATCAGGCAAATTCGCCGCTCATTTTCGCTTCCAAATCCAGCCACGAAAGCAAACAAGGACTTTATTTTATAGCTGACGGCGGAAAAAACTTTTCGTTACAACTTGTAGACCAAGAATCGTTGAAAAAACTTCTTACAGGAAAATCGGCAGTTTCACCACTCATCATCAAAAATTTTACAGGACTTAAGAGCCGCGACAAATTCACTTGTGCCGCAAAAAATGCAGAAACTGTAATGCTCGGAACGCAAAATGGCGCACTCTATTCAATGACGGACATTCCAGAATCAGAATTGTACAGCATTTTTGCAATCACAGAAAATATGTACCAGAAAATCTATGACATTGATTCAGACGAAAGCCTTTTCTACCTTTTGACACAAAACGCAATATTTAAAACTTCTTACGACACAAAAGCCATGTACAGACTTGGCTCAAGTTTTGCGCACACAAATATTCTAAAGTACAACGATTCTCTTATCTTGTGGTCAAAAAATACACAGCGTCCAGTTCAGCTTATGTCTTTGGACGGAAGCGAAAACACAAAAACTTTATTCACGCCATCTGCTCAGCTTAGAAACTTAAGAGCATTCAAAAATAAAATTGTCTATATTCTTGGAACTTCCATTGTCGCAATCTATGACATGGAAACAGGAGCAAATTCAACTGTATACACAGGAACTTCGGTTCAAGATGCGGTTCTTGTAAATGAAAATCTCGTTGTCGTGGCAAAAACTTCTACAGGAAAAGGAGATTCCGCAGTTATTTCTGTAAACACTCAGACAAAAGAAACTGTTCCGCTCAAATTCAATGGAGATGTTGCATTCTCGCTAAGCTATGACGAAAACAAGGAAAATTCTCCTGTATACGGAATTTCAATTGACTCGATAAACGGCACATCAAAGACGCTTGTATTTTCTTACTATCCGAAATCTGGAATCCAAAATTCACTGTTCACGTTGCAGGCAGAAGACGCCACCGCATTTACAGAACTTGAATATCCGTTTGTGTTCACAAACATCGGCAAAAACCAAGTACGCTCATACAATATTTCAGCAGGAAAAACAACTGTATTCCGCCGCTCCGCTTCTATGCCGCTAAAAGCCGCCGCATCAAAAGACAGAGTCGCAGTTCTTAACTACAACGGAAGCATTTCCTGGTACAATCCAAGTTCGCAGATTCTCCTTGCGGACTGGTACTTAACAACAGACGGCGACTGGATAGAATTCTAATTTTCGCTCAAAAAAAATCCGCGCAAAGCAAACAAATGCAATGCACGGATTCACACAAATTTTCGCTGAAACTAGATCCTTATCTTTTTATTCAAGCCGGCGTAATATTCTTTTCTAAGCTGCTTAACCTGATCATTCTTGAGATAATCGTCAAAATTCATCATGCGGTCGATTATTCCCTTTGGAGTAATTTCGATGATTCTGTTTGCAATTGTCGAAATAAATTCATGGTCGTGGCTTGAAAACATTACAACGCCCGGAAACTTTACAAGCCCTTCGTTCAAGCTTTCAATTGACTCAAGATCCAAGTGATTTGTAGGATCGTCAAGAATCAAAACATTCGCGCCGCTAAGCATCATTTTTGAAAGCATACAGCGCACTTTTTCGCCGCCGGAAAGAACCTTTACTTTTTTAAGTCCGTCATCGCCGGAAAAAAGCATTCGTCCCAAAAATCCGCGGACATAAGCATCGTCCTGATCAGGAGAATACTGCTTGAGCCAATCAGTTATTGTAAGCTCATTGTTAAAATACACTGAATTGTCGCGTCCCATGTAGCTATGGCTTGTAGTCTGTCCCCAGCTGTAAGTTCCGCTTTCCGGCTTTTTTGTTTCCGAAACAATGTCGAAGAATGAAGTTATCGAGTTGTGCTCCATTCCAACAAAAGCAACTTTTTCGCCAGGATGAATTGTAATGCTGAAATCATTAAGCAGAATATTTCCGTCATCGTCCTTTGAATTCAGTTTTTCAGCGGTAAGGACAAAGTTTCCAATCTCGCGTTCAGGCTGAAATCCAACATAAGGAAATTTGCGGCTTGTAACTGGAATGTCTTCAAGCTCCATTTTTTCAAGCATTTTTTTGCGGCTCGAAGCCTGTCCTGACTTTGAAACATTGCTTGCAAAACGCTGGATAAACTGCTTAAGATCCGCCATTTTGTCCTCGCGTTTTTTCTGCTGATCCTTTGCCTGCTTTTGAAGAATCTGGCTCATCTGATACCAGAAATCATAGTTTCCAGTAAACTGCGTGATTTTTCCGTAGTCAATATCGCAAGTAAATGTGCAGACTGCATTCAAAAAGTGGCGGTCATGCGAAACAACAATAACGCAGTTTTCAAATTCCAAAAGAAATTCCTCAAGCCAAATAATGGACTCAAGGTCAAGACCGTTTGTAGGCTCATCGAGAATAAGATAATCAGGATTTCCAAAAAGAGCCTGAGCAAGAAGCACGCGAACCTTTTGGCTTTCATCCAGCTCGCTCATCATTCTGTCGTGGAATTCTTCCTCAAGTCCAAGACCTGAAAGCATCTGTTCAATCTGATTTTCAGCCTCGTAGCCGCCAAGCTCGCCAAATTCCGCCTGCATATCCGCAGCTTTCATCCCGTCTTCATCAGAAAAATCTTCTTTTGCGTAAATCGCATCGATGTCTTTTTCCAGCTGATAAAGCTTCGGATAACCCATTTTTACGGTTTCCTTTACCGAATATCCGTCGTACTTAAAGTGATCCTGACTCAAAACCGACATACGTTCGCCGGGAGTAATTGTGATTGTTCCCGTGTCATGCTCGATTTCGCCGGAAAGAATTTTCAAGAAAGTTGACTTGCCCGCGCCGTTCGCACCGATAATTCCGTAGCAGTTTCCTTTCATAAATTTTATGTTCACATCTTTGAACAAAGGTTTTTCACTGAATTTTAGGCTTACGTCTGTTACTGTAATCAATTTTTTTCTCCGATTTATTTTTTTCCAAAGAAGGATTTTATTCTAGCAAACACGCTTTTTTTCTGAGGCGATTTTTTAGATTCCGCAGGCTTTGAAGAATAATTCTTTTTGCCTGAAATATTTTTTTGCGCTGAAGAATTTTTCTTTGCAACGCTCTGTTTTTTTGAAGAAACTTTCTGCTTATTCGAAGATGAAGAAGCAAGGGACGCGTATTTTTCCTTGTAAACTTTCATGCGTTCTTCTGTTGACATTGCGGCGAGTTTGTCTTCATCAATATAAACACGTCTGTCACGCTTGTATTCTTTTTTGGCTTCTTCGTTGCGTGAAGAATAACGTCCGCTTCCTTTTTTTGAAGAACGTCTTCTGTCTGAACTGCCATTTCTTCTATTGTATTCAGCTGCTCGGCGGCGGCCAAATTCGCTTTTGTCATTATAATCTTCGTGGTAGCTGTCAAGTTTTATGTATACGCCTGCGCTTTTGTCTTCCGCAAACATGGATTCATCCGCAACACAGCTAGGAATGGGCTTTTCGATATAACGCTCAATTGGCGGCAAGGAATAAACGTCCTGCTCACTACAAAACGTGAATGCTTTTCCTGATTTTCCGGCGCGGGCAGTTCTTCCAATTCGATGAACGTAGTTTTCAGCCTCGTTCGGCAAGTCGTAGTTTATAACCATCGCAAGGTCGTTTACGTCAATTCCGCGGGCGGCGACATCGGTGGCAACGAGGCACTTTATAGCTCCAGCTTTAAATTTGTCCATTATAGCAAGGCGTTTTTTCTGCGGAAGATCTCCGATTATGAATTCGCTTTCAAATCCGTTCATTCTAAGACGTTTTGCGACAATCTCGCAGCTTTTTTTTGTGTTGCAGAAAACAATCAGGCTTTCAGGCTTTTCACGCGAAATAATTCCAAGCAAAAGTTTCATTTTGTCATCGCTTGAAACATGGAAAAGTTCCTGGGCAATTTCGTCAACTGTTATATTTTCCGCGGCGATTGTAATTTCAGCTGGATTGCGCGTATATTCCCAGGCAAGATTTTTTACATAAGAATTCAAGGTCGCACTAAAAAGCATTGTCTGTCTCTGCTCGCTTGAAGGCAAAACTTTTATAAGCGTTCTTAAATCCGGGTAAAATCCCATGTCAAACATTCTGTCGGCTTCGTCAATCACAAGAAAAGCAACAGAACTCAAGTCCATCTGGTTTCCATGGTTCAAGTCAATTACACGACCCGGAGTTCCAATCATAATGTCCACGCCTTTTTTCAAGGATGAAACCTGTTTGTCATAGCCAACGCCGCCATAAAAACTTGCGCATTTAAGCGAAGTAAACTTTGCAAGCTTTTGAGCTTCCTCCTGAACTTGAACCGCAAGCTCCCTTGTAGGAACCATAATCAATGCCTTTTTTCCAGCCGCTTCTCCGCGTGTTAAAAGCTCCTGAATAACGCTTGTCAAATACGCCGCAGTTTTTCCAGTTCCTGTCTGCGACTGAACATACAAATCTCTTCCTTCCAAAGAAGATTTTAAAACCTGCTCCTGAACCGGCGTACAATCCACGTAGCCTGCACCTTCAATTCCCTGCAAAAGGCTTTCGTGTAAAGAAAATTCTGTAAATTTCATTGCTAAATCCTAAAAATATAATTGCATTTTTTCGACAAAAGTAAATTTCTTTCTATAATAAAGAGTCTGATTAGTATACAAGTTTTTTCAGATAGTATCAATTGAAATAAGATAAATGAATTTTTATTCACGCAAAAAAATCCCGAGGAAAATTCCCCGGGAAAACTTTTCAACTTCTAAGTTTTTATTTTATTTGAATATCAGAAACTTCATAGCTTCCTGCATCCAATGGCTCAAAGAAAACTTGCAGATTTTTTATCCCAGAAGCAGGAGTCGAAATTTCAAATTCACTTTCGCTTCCTGTGCAGAATTTAGTAAAATACCAACCATACCTTTTGTTTTCATCGTTAGTATTTTGATAAGAAATTCCCATTTCAAACCAGTTGCCAGAAGTTCCATTCACCTTTGCTTTTACAGATTTTACAGAAGTATAACCATCAAAAGCTTTTTTGAATTTCACACTTTTTGTTGAAAAGTATACGCGACTGTCATATTCTCTCATTACATCTTTGCTGATAGAAAAAGAAATTCCATTTGCACTTTGATTGCTAGACGCAGGATTCATGCCAGTTGGAATATAACCACTTTCAATGCTCCAGCCATTTTCCAAAGTTGCACCAGAGTAATAAGAACAAGCAGATTCATCATACGCATATTTATACTTTACGTTGCTTGTATCAACTTTTACGCATCCATTGTTGTTGCAATTATGATAGCTACGAATCATTTTATTGTTATAATTGATTGAATACAAAATAAAGTAATAAACATCTTTTTGATTAACGCCATATACTTTGCTCAAGTCCAAATTGTCAGTTTCATATTCACCCAAACCTCCATTCCATTCAGGATCTTCCCATAATTGAATTTGACATTTAGGACTGAATTTGCTTTCAATTTGACCTTTAAATTCTCCTCTTGTAACTTTTATGCAATTATCAGAATAATCAACTTTTATAGGCTCTTTTAGACGGAATTCTCCCACGCCGGAATCTGGAACTATAGCAGCCTTACTGGAAGGGATTTCATTGCCATTGACTTTTGTTACAACATAAAATTTATAAGTTTGCCCCGCCTCAACAAAAGGATACTCGAGCTCATAGTCATCAGAAGCATTTCCATTGTGATAAATCAAGTCATCACTTCCATCTTCATATAAAATCCTTACACTGTTTTCTACTTTTGGAAGATTTGAAATTTTTAGAAGAACGCCACCATCTGCGGATTTGCTTTTTTCAGCCTGAATCAAAACTCCATTTTCAGACTCATCCGAACCAGAACTTCCACCGCCAGAACAAGACACAAAAAACGCCAAAAGACATAGAAGTACTGCTTTTGCGCAAAAAGTGCAAAATTTTTTCATAAGAAATCTCCTTGAGAATGTTAAAAATTTTAATTCCTTTGGCCAAAAGTTTTTAATATTTTAACATTTAAAGGATTTAAAGTCAAAATTTTAATCAAAAAACAGTACAATATTTAAAATTTTGATATTTTATTTTTATGTCTTTCTGGCAAAATGTGGAAAATGAGCTTCAGTATCAAAATATTTCACGCAAAGAGCTTGCGGCAAAAGCAGGATTCGCAGTAAGCGGAATTTCGCTTGGAATAAACAACGGAAATGTCCCAAACGCAGAGCTTGCTGTAAAAATCGCTGATGTTCTAGGAGTTTCAGTCCGCTATCTTGTTACAGGAAAATCAGAAAAAATCCCAGAATCTTCCTGCCAAGCAAAACTTATTCACCTTATAAACGATTTAAGCAAACTTTCATCTTACGATTTAGAAACTGTAAGTTATATTGTAAACCGATTTCTAGCAAATAAAACTGTCTAAAAAGAATTTCTTAAAATTTCAGAGCCGCTGAATAGAAAAATATTAAAACTGAAAGATTTTTACTGATTGGAAAAATGAAAAGCGTTTAAAATAAAAATACGGCAACTTCTTACTTTCCCGCGTTAGCAGTATCATCAGCGTAGAAGAGCTTGACTTCCGTGTTCGGGATGGGAACGGGTATTGCCTCTTCACTTTGGTTACCGTGATTAAGAATATATACTTTCCTAAAAAAAATGTCAATATGAATTTGCAAAAAATATTATTTTTTTAGAAAAATTTTGAATTTTTCAGCATAAAAACAGCTAAAATACGATTTCAAGCACACAAATTTCGTTAAAGCGGCTTAAAATCCGAGGCTGGATGCTTGCATATAGGACAAACAAAATCGTCAGGCAGAGGTTCGCCTTCGTAAATATATCCGCAGACAGTGCAAATAAAGCCCTTTTTCTTTTCCGCGGAAGCTGGCTTTGGCTTTATATTGTTCTGATAAAATGAATATGTTGCTGAAGGAACTTGCGACAGAACTTCACCGTCTGTTACATCAGCAATAAAAAGCGTGTGCGTTCCCAAATCCAAAGTAGAAACAACTTTCGCGCTCAAAAATGCGTTTGTTTCCTCCGCAATATAAACAAGGCCGTTTGCAGATCTTTTAAAAGAAATTGATTCAAGTTTGTCTGCATTTCTGCCGCTTTGAAATCCCCAATGCTTGTAAGTTTCAAATTTAGAATTTTCTGCCAAAACGGAAACATTGAATTCTTTTGTTTTCAGAATCATATCGTGCGTATAATTCGCTTTGTTTACTGTCAAAGAAATTCTGTTTGGCTGGGAAGTAACCTGCCCCACAGTATTCACAATGCAGCCGTTGTCCTTTGCGCCGTCTTTTGCAGTCAAAATAAAAAGCCCATAAGACAAATTGAACATAGCCTTGTTATCCATAAAGAACCTCCGTTAAGAAAGAGAATTACTTTAAATATAATAAAAGCTATAAAATATGCAAAGTTATTTCAGTTTTTTTTCAATTTCCTGAATTTTTTCAAGAATAATGGGCTTGTTTTTTTTGTTGTAGGATTCCGCAAGTTTTCCAAGCGAAAGAAGCTCGTCTTTTAAGGCAAGAAGTTTTTCCATGGGCAGATTTTCAGGAATGTATTCAACAAGAATACTGCCGGTTCTTTCATTGCGCTCAATTTTTTTTACAGCGGAATGGCTTCCCACGGCTGAATACAATGCGGAAAATATATCATTGTCTTTAAAAGCTTCATCGCGTAAACGGATTCTTCCAGGAAAAAAACTTGAAACAATCATTTTTTTAATCCAAAGAACTCATCGCATTCACGCTGATTGCAACTGTTGAGCTGTTATGAAGCAAGGCAGCCATTTGCGGCGTTATAGTGCCTGCAAGTCCGCCAGCAATAAGCGCAGAATTTATTCCAATTATAGCGCGGTTGTTTCCGTGAATTCTTGAAATCAAGTTGCGGCTTATTTTCCGCAGAACTGGAAGCGAATCCAAGCCGTCATCAGGAAGAAGAATATCCGCAGTTTCGCTTGCAATTGAACTTGATTTTCCCATTGCGATTCCAACATTTGCCGCAGAAAGAGCCGGAGAATCATTAATTCCATCTCCAACCATAACAACTTTGTGCCCTT
Organism: uncultured Treponema sp.; assembly: GCF_934725225.1. NCBI lineage: Bacteria > Pseudomonadati > Spirochaetota > Spirochaetia > Treponematales > Treponemataceae > Treponema > uncultured Treponema sp. The sequence continues at coordinate 97,374 of NZ_CAKVAM010000005.1, read as the reverse complement.
CTTTTTTAAGTTTTTCAATCCAAGACACTTTTGTGTCAGGCAGAGCTTCAGCAACAAAATCCGTCACGCCAGTTTTTTCCGCGACTTCTTTTGCAGTGTGCTTGTTGTCGCCTGTAATCATAATCACATTTTTAAAGCCGGAATCTTTCAGTTTTTTTATCACAGCGCAAGATTCTTTTCTGATTGGATCTTCAATTACAATTATAGCGGCAAGCTCTCCGTCGATTGCAAAATAAAGCTGGGAACAACCAGTTATTGTATTTATGCAGTTCTCGGCTTCCTTTGTAAGCGGAATTTTTTCGTCATCAAAAATAAAATGCGCACTTCCTATACGTAGCTTTTTTCCGTCAAGGCTAGAAGCAATTCCATGCGCAAGAATATATTCGACTTTTGTGTGTTCTTCCTTGTGATTCAATCCTCTGGACGCAGCTTCGTTTACAACCGCACGCGCCAAAGAATGCGGGAAATGCTCTTCAAGGCAAGCGGCAAGTTTTAGAACTTCATTTTCATTTCTGTCGCCAAAAACAACAACCTTTTTTACAACAGGATTTGATTCTGTCAATGTTCCTGTCTTGTCAAACACAATTGTGTCAGCTTCAGCGAATTCCTCAAGAAATTTTCCGCCTTTTGCAAGAATTCCATTCCGGGCGCAATCCCTCATGGCAGAAAGAACTGAAATCGGAGCAGAAAGTTTCATGGCGCAAGAATAATCCACAAGCAACGTTGAAGCCGCCTTTGTAAAGTTGCGCGTAAAGAAATACGCAAGACCGGCAATCAAAAAGTTGTATTTTACAAGATTGTCCGCGACACGCTCCGCTTTTTCCTGGCTCGCAGCCTTAAGCGAATTTGAGCGGTCAATCATATTTGCAATTTTGCTTACTTTGGTTTCGCCGCCGCAAGCCTTCACTTTTATTTTTATTTCGCCTTCTTCAAGAATTGTTGAAGCAAAAACGGATGAGCCTTTTTCACGCTGAACAGGCATCGCTTCTCCAGTCATCGAAGCCTGATTTACCATTCCAACGCCGTCTACAACAGTTCCGTCAACAGGAATTACAGAGCCGGCACGCACAATAACAACATCGCCAGCCTTTAAAAGCTGCGTGGAAATTTCTTTTTCTTCTCCGTCCTGAACAATTGTAACAGTTTCATCAGTTATAAGAAGCGACTGAGTCAAATTGTCGTGGGACTTTCGCTTTGTGTAATCTTCGAGAGTGTCGCCGATATTCAAAAGGAAATTTATAGTTCCAGCCGTATCGATGTCGCCAGTCAAATATGAAAGAGAAATCGCAGCCGCATCAAGAGTTTCCGCGCAGAATGGCTTTCCTCTCGCCACACTTGCCAAGCCTTTTTGAACACGAGGAACAATCGAAACAAGAGAAATTATCTTTCTCAACGGAAGCGGAAGCAGTTTTTTTAGAAAATGTTCAATTGTAAGGGACAGCAACGATTCCAAAAGACTTTCCTGCACAGAAGGCACAGAAACGCTCGAAAGCAGATTCTCATCATCAAGATACTTTCCATCAAGAGCCTTTATATACGAAAGAACTGTTTCCAAGGAAGTATCTTTGTATTCAATAAGAATGCTTCCTGAAACTGTATTAACAGAAACAGAAATTATTCCTTCTTGAAGACCAACAAGCATCTGCACAAGCATTGCCTGACGCAAAGACAGAATATGACGTTCATATCTAAGCCTTACTCTGCCCGGAAGACTGTGCGAAATCTGAAAATCCATTGCAATCCCTTTTTAAAAAGATATTTTTAAATTTTACTGTCATTATCGGGCTTGACCCGATAATCTATTGAAATGCTACAACAGATTCCCGTGTCTTAGCACGGGAATGACACTTAAGTGATATTTTATCAAAACTCGAAATTCAAGGTAAGCAATTTAAGCGTTTGCTTTTGCTGCGTTTCTATTGTAAGCAGCTTCTGCCTTTATATCTTCCGCGTCTTCTTTTACAGTTTCAACAAAAGAAGCAGCGTCATCTTTTAGCTGCATTCCTGCGCTGATAACTTTAGAGCAGACTTTTTTGAATCCAGCTGTTTTTACCAAGGCAAGAGTTACTCCGCCAACCGCAACACCAATAGCAAACGCACCTAATTTTGTCATAAAAACACCTCGCAAGTATTATATTTTCTTTCATTATATAAACTGAATAAAATTTTTCAAGTCTACATTGCACCCAATAAAGATAATCATTTTCAAAATAAAAGCAACTTTTTCACAAAATTTTAACAAAAAAACATAAATTAATGCAAATTAAACAAAAAAATTGTATATTTAAATTGAAACTTTTTACCGGAGGATTTTTTATGGAAAACAAGGAATTGAAAATTGCGTTTTATGATGCCTGCAGCTATGACAAGGAATCTTTTTCAGAGGAAAACAAGAATTTTTTGTTCAACATTGATTTTTTTGACTTTCATCTGACAGAAAAAACTGCATTGACCGCATCTGGCTATGACATTGTATGCACATTCGTAAACGACACCATAAACAGAACCGTTATTTCCATACTGAAAAAATGCGGCGTAAAAATGATTGCATTAAGATGCGCAGGTTTTAACAACGTAGATCTTGAAGCCGCAAAAGAATTCGGCATAAAAGTTGCAAGAGTTCCAGCATACTCTCCACATTCCGTAGCAGAACACGCGCTTTCACTTTTGCTTTCCCTTACAAGAAAAATTCCTCAGGCATATTTAAGAACTCGCTCTGGAAACTTCACCTTGAACGGACTCACAGGCCGGGATTTGTGCGGACTTACAGCCGGAATCATTGGAACTGGAAAAATCGGAAAAGTGATGGCAGAATGTCTTTCTGGAATCGGAATGAAAATCGTAATGTACGACGCATATCCAGACAACGACTGGGCTGAAAAAAAAGGATTTACATACATTCCGCTTATTGAATTGTTCCAAAAAAGTGATGTAATCAGCCTGCATTGCCCTTTAACAGACGACACAAAGCATCTTGTAAACGAGAGATCGCTTTCCATGATGAAAAACGATGCAGTTATAATAAATACAGGACGCGGCGCTTTAATCGACACTCATGCACTAGTAAAAGCCTTAAAGAAAAGAACTATCGGAGGCGCGGCGCTTGATGTTTACGAAGAAGAAAGCCGATATTTCTTTGCCGACTGGTCCGCAGACGTTATAAAAGACGATATGCTTGCCCGCCTTTTGACTTTCCCGAATGTAATTATAACTGGACATCAGGCCTTTCTTACCCAGAATGCGCTCAAGGCAATCGCAAACACAACGCTTCAAAACATTTTGGACTTTACAGAAGGAAAAGAACTTAAAAATGAAGTCAAATAAAAGTCAATAGATTTTCATTATTCCGAATGCCTCCTTTTTAGGGGGCATTTTTTTGTCCATTTTTAGAAATTTCAAACTAAAAGAATTTTGCTAAATTGCATATCTTATAGAACACATTGTATAAGTTATTTCAAAGTGATATAATTAATAGAATATATTTTTTATAGAGGTAAAAAAATGCTTACTTATCTTGCCGGGCTGTGTTCCTCCACACTGTCGGTTATTTTCATTATTTTTATTATTGGCGCGCTTGGTTTTATGCTCGGCGGAATCAATGTAAAAGGAATTTCGCTGGGAACTGCTGGCGTTCTCATTGTTGCCCTTGCTTATGGTATTTTAATCCATTATTTTCCAGAATTTTCAATTGAAGCAAAAAAAATCACTTTGTGGAGCAATTCAATAAAGTCAAGTTTCGGCTTAGTTTCAAATATCGGAACAGCTCTCTTCGTTACAGCGGTCGGACTCATTGCAGGTCCAAAGTTTTTCCGCACTTTCAATAGAAAATCAATTGCATATCTTTTGCTTGGTGTAATAATAATTGCAATCGGCGGAATCACAGCGGCAATTTTCGTTAAATTTGACAACACGCTTTCTCCAGAAATGGCGGCAGGACTTTTGACAGGCGGACTTACAAGCACACCAGGATTTTCAGCGGCAAAAGAAGTTCCAAATGTAAATCAGGACGCAATCAGCGCAGGATACGGAATTGCATATCTTTACGGAGTTCTTGGAGTTGTTCTTTTTGTTCAGCTTGTTCCAAAAATTTTAAAAATTGACATGGCAAAGGAAAGAGAATCATTTGTCGCGGCAAATTCTGTAGTAATTCCTGAGCCAAAGGCAAAGCTTATTCAGCTTGAAGAATTCGGATTTTTTCCATTTTTCCTTGCTGTTGCATTTGGCTGCATAATCGGCGCAATTGAAATTCCAAAAATCAACTTTTCACTCGGAAATTCCGGCGGAACTCTTGTCGCAGGACTTATAATCGGTCATTTCGGAAGAATCGGAAAACTTGACTGCAGAATCAGCAAGCAGACACTGAATTTTATGCGTGAACTCGGACTTGTCTTGTTCCTTATTGGTGCTGGAGTTCCTGGCGGCGTAAACTTTGTTTCAAATGTAAAATTCTCATACTTTATTTACGGCGCAGTTATGACAACAGTTCCAATGGTTGTAGGCTACATAATCGCACGCTATGTGTTCAAGCTAAGCATTTTCAACAACCTTGGTTCTATAACAGGCGGAATGACAAGCACACCGGCGTTGGGTTCATTGATTGCAACTGCTGGAACAGACGAAGTTTCTTCTGCTTATGCCGCAACCTACCCGCTCGCACTCGTTTCAGTTGTTTTGACAGCAAAAATAATCGTAATGATTTTATAACAAATAAAAACTTTTAGACAATATAATTTCTGCTTAGTATAAAATTTTTCATTCCCCGGCATACAGCTGGGGAATTTTTTTGTCTAAAAAACTTTCTATTCAACTTGCTTTAAATAAAAAAAAAGACCTTGAAATTATCAAGGCCTTTAACATCTCCCACGGGAATTGAACCCATGTTGTCGGGATGAAAACCCGATGTCCTAACCACTAGACGAGGGAGACATATACAAGAGCTATTGCTCATTGCGATAATCAGAATATATCATACATCAGCATTTTATGTCAATAGCAAAATACTAAAAAAGTCATTTTTTTTACATATTCATATCAAATTTTTTTATCAGTTTTAGCTTCAGGGTATTTAAATCTTCATTTTCAAGACCAAGCTTCAATGCATTGTTCACATCTTCCATTGCCTTTGTATAGTTTCCAAGATTAAAAAGCGCCAATGCCCTTCTGTAATAAACGTGGCTCTGGAAAGCATCAATTGCAAGCGAACGGTCAAAACATTCAACAGCTTCTTTATCCTTCCCCTGAACAGAATAGACAATGCCTTCATAGTAAATCGACCTAAAGCATTTTGGATCATGTTCAACACTTTTCTTAAAGTCCCTCAAGGCTTCTTCATAAAGACTTTGCGCAAAATACGCCATTCCCCTATGTTTGTAAATTACACTCAAAACCATTGTAGGCGGAAGTGGCTCAGAATTAATTATCTGTGTATAAATTTCAACCGCTTTTTTGAAATTTCCTGTGTTATGCTCGTGCAATGCTGTAAGAACCAAATCATCTATGCTGCCTTTGGAAAACGGACTTTCAATGGAACAAGACTCTGCCGCTTGATGATGAGATTGCCCAAGCATTTCTTCTGAAAATTCATCAGCCTTTTCATAAAAGGAATTCCGTCGCTCACCAAGCTCATTTTGAAGTTTTTTCTGATAATCTCTGATTTCCTGAAAAATAATATCCGCCAAAGTAAGACTTGCGTTTATGGAAGCCAGTTTTCTTCGCAAAGGCTTATCAAAAGGATTAAATTCAGACTTATAAATAAGCTCATGCTCAACTTCCGCCCAGGCATCCTGCAAAATTGTGCGAACCTGAATTTCACACACAAGATTTTTCCTAAGCTCAGGAGAAATTCCTGATTCAGGCAGGCAGTTTTCAGGAATTGCAATAAGAATATGAACTGACTCATATCCAAACTCTTTAAATGACTGGTCTGCGCCTTTACGCTCAATTTCCTTTACATCAAAAGATTCCACAACTTGCTTTTCAACAAGCGCAAGATCTTCAACAAAAGCGCAAATTACACGTATGCCAATCATATCCGTAAGAGTAACAAGCTCATTGCTTTCCGAAGATTCCTTGGCTTTTTGCCTAAGGATTTTTTTATAGTAGCTAGGAAAAGATTTTATTCTGGCTTTATAAGTAGGATTTGAAGGCAAATTGATTTTCTGTTTCAACAGATTTTCAATTTTCTCCAGAATTTCATTGAATGCGGGTCTATAGCTTTCATAGCGTTTTTCAATTTCAAGTTTATTAGGAAGTGTAAAATTCTTTTCAGACATAAGCAAAATATAACAAATTTATTGTTTTATATTCAATTTCATAAAAAAAGACCGTCCCACAAGGACGGTCTTTGACGCAACACAAGTTTCAGAAATTACTGAACAGTAGCTGAAGAATCCTGTGTTGAAGACTGTGCGTTAGAATCAGAGTTTTCTTCAAGAGAAGATGTGAATTCTGCTTCTGTAGCCATCTTAGACTTTTCGAGATAGCGGTTAACCTGCTTGTTTCCAAAGCGAGCCATCTCACCATTCTGGCGGTCTCTTTCTTTCTTTGTAATAATGCCCCAAAGGTCTTCGTCATCGATGTCGCGATCAGAAGTAAGGATTGCGAGGTCATAAATAACCTTTACATCTTTGAAGTAACCAATGAAGTTGTCTCCAATGTGAGAAGCATCACGTGCAACCTGGAATCCAGAGAATTTTACAAATGGAATTCCGCGTGGATAGATTGGGTAAACTCTGATCTCACGAGTGCGAACTTCAGAAATGTAATCTGGGTTGTTCCAAATAAGAGTCTTCCATCCGTCGAAATAGAGATTTCCCATAAGATAGCGGCGTTCTACTCCGTCATTGTCCTTAAGAAGAACATAAAGAGCGTGTGGGTAGTTCATGCCCATTGTTGTAACAGCAATTGACTTCAATGTGCCAACGTTTCTTACAACACCGTATCCGTCTTCAAAAAGATATTTTCCTTTCTGCTCATCTGTTGGCTGCTGGCGTTCACCGTTCTCATCAGCGTCAGAGAGTGGCTCGTAAGCAGGAATATCGAATGCAGGAACGATTTTTGCATTTGCATTGTTTGCCCAAGTTGGGAAAATAACACGAACGCCCATTACATTCTTTCCAGCGAAAGGAACATCTGCTGATTCTTTTACAGGAGCAGCAACTACCTGAGAAAGAGCAACAGAAACCGGGTTCTTGGCAGAAGAATTAAGTACAACTTCCCATTCAGGAAGAGCCAGTGAAGTCTTCATAAGTGTTTTCTGATCACTTGTGAAAGTTGCGCCGGCAGCAACAGAATAATCCATTACAGTTCTGCTGTTCTGTGTTGGATTTCCGTTTTCGTCTGCTACAGTGTCTGCATCGAGCTGTGTGAAATCAATAAGAACTGATTCTCTTGCAACAGCAACTGAACCTGCCAAAATCATTGCAGCAACGGTTAAAAATAAAGTCCTCTTCATTAGAAGCTCCTTTTAATACATATATGATGTAGCCTTGTTATAATAGTATCTATTAAGAAAACATTTTTGTCAACTTCTTTTATTTTTTTTTGGATAAAACACCGCAAAATAAAACAGGCAAACAAAAGCTAATTTTCCGAAAATACTGGCTTTCCATCGATATATATATAAATTTTATTGATATTTGTGAAATTCTTCACAATATTTTTTCTTAACAACGAAACATTTTGTTTCATATTAAATGTTTCTGAATTGACAAAAAGAGCCTGCTTTGAAAGTCCAACGTAAAGCTCTTTTCCGTTTGAAAAACAGAATTCAGTTCTTGTTCCGGGAGAAAAAAGAAATTTAAAGCGGTTTGTCATCGGTCCAAGCAAAAGGTCGTCAACAAAAGCTTTTATTTCCTCATCGCCGCTCTTTTTTTCTGAATAACGAGTTTCTGTGCAAATTCGGCTTGAATCATAGGATTCAAAATAAAAAATCTGCCTGCAATGGTACTTGTAAAAATAAAAAGCCGCGCCCGAAACAATCAGCGAGCCAAAGAAAACGCCTGCAAAAACAAACGCGAAAATATTTATTTTTGATTTTCTATTCAATTTTAGTTTCCTGTAAATCCGCGGGTCCGCTCAAAATTCGTAACAAATTCTTGAAGCCCATTATATATTCCAAGCGACAGTTTCTGCAAGTACTTGTCATCGTTCAAAAGCAAGCCTTCTTTTTTGTTTGTAAGGAAACCAAGTTCTATAAGGACGCTCGGCATTTTTGAATTTCTGACGACAAACCACTCCTCTTCTTTTATTCCGCGTGAATTGCTCAAAGTTCCAACCTGAGCTGAAATTCCGTTCATTATAAACTTTGCCATCAGAATTGATTCAGTTGTGTATTCCTCTTCTGTCATGCTGTTCAAAATCGGCAGAATCGAAGCGTCCTCATTCACTGACTTGGAATTCAAAACCTGACGGCGGTATCCCGGAGAAAGATACCAGACTTCATAGCCGGTAACTTTTTCGCTAAGGCTGGAATTTACGTGGACAGAAACATAAAGAATCGCTTCGTTATCTTTTAGCTTTACTGAATTTGCAATTTCGGTGCGCTGAGAAAGTGTAAGGAAAACATCCGTGCTGCGAGTCATAAGAATATTTTTTTCAGGATAAGCTTTTTTAAGATAATCACGGAGCTTAAGTCCGACTTTTAAATTTATGTCTTTTTCAACAACCTTGATTTTTTTTCCGTCTGAAACATGGCTTGAACTTGCGCCCGGATCTTTTCCGCCGTGTCCCGGATCAATAAGAATCGCGCCGATTTTATAAGGAGCTTCCGAACTCTGCAATTTAAAGAAATTTTCAGCAAGGTTGAAAAATGACTGGGAAGAAACAAGCTTTCCGTTTTCAAATGAAGGAGCGTCTTCCTGCACAAGAGTTTTGTAATCCTGAAGAAAAAATGTGTCGCCTGCCCTGAACGAAATTCTGTGCCCGTTTTTTTCAAGAAGCCCGGAAGAAGTCAGCGGATCCCAGTAAAAGGAAATTCCAGATTTCTGCACATTCTGAAGAAAATCGACTTTTGCGCCTTGAGAAAAAACTGAAAATGGAAAAATCAAAAGCAGAAAAAAAACAAAACTTTTAATTTTCATTTTTCCTCCAGCTGAACAGAATCTGAATAATACAAAATTCCTTGAATGCCGGCACGCAAAAGGCAGCACCAGAATTTTTTGGAATCAAGCCGCGGATGCTCAGGTGAAATTTTATCAAAAAGAAAAAGCGTATCTTTTATTGTTCTGAAATTCCAATCGCGCATTTCCATAAAATTTTTTATGCTTTCTGGAACAAAATTTTGCGCAGGTTGATTTTTTTCAATGAAAGGAATCTGCTCAAGCTCGGCCAGAAATTTTTCATCTTTTGAATTGAAGCAAAACGCGCTGAATGGAAATCCTTTTTCCTGCGGAAGTTCAATGCCAGAAAGAAAATTTTCAGTCTGCGGATTCTTCGGCTCCAATCGAAGAACAATTTGGGCAACGGAGGATTCTGCGCCTTTTTTTGAAAGCTCTCGTTCTTTTGACGACGATATGACGTTTCCGCATTTTTCAACATTGTTCCGCGGAAAATCAACTTCACTTCCCTCTTTTACTCTGAAAAAAATATTTTTTACAAATGGAGAAGCCCAAGCTTTTTCTTCGCCGTATATTTTTTTTATTTTTCCGGGAATTGAAATGAACGCTCTTTCATGGCTGAATTTCGTAGAAGGAATTTCTGTAATATTTGAAAAGTCAGAAGGAATTCCCAACGCGATTTTCATTGCTTCTTTTGTAAGCTCAAATCCTGATGAATAAGGAAAAGTCCAGCCCGACATATATCCGCCGGAAAGTCTCGCCGCAATTTCGCCAATCATCGGACCTTGCTTTGTATATTTTACGTCTCCCTTTGCAACTCCGTTTGTAAGTCCGAGCGCATGAGCCGCATCTGTAAAAACTTTTATAATTTCCTGCTTTTGATTTTCTGAAACTTCAGAAGGCATTGAATGTCCAAGCTCAACAAAATACGGCTCAAAAAAAATATGACGGTCTGCAAATCCGGCAACGATAACTTTTCCGTTTACAACAAGCGCGTCAATTGAAAATTCAGGGCCTTCCATAAAATCTTCAACAATAGCTTTTTTTGTGCGGGAAAAACAAACTGCGTCTTTTAAAGCCGGAAGAAATTCATCTTTATTTCTAACAAGCCGGCATCCGCGCGCTCCCATATTGTCCACTGGCTTTACAACTTTTGGAAAATGAATTTCTGGAGTTTTGTTATTCTGAAATAAATTTATATAATTTTCATCGGCTTCAAAAAAATCAGGAGAAGGAATTTTGTTTTTCTTAAAGCATTCACGCATAAGAATTTTATTGCTGGCATTCATCGCCGATTCAAAACTGTGAGAAACAAATCCGCATTTTTGGCAAGCAAGAGAAACTGGAGCTGAAAAATCCGTTCCGGCTGTAAAAACCGCGCAAAGATTTTTTCCCAAAGACAAAGCAAAATCAACAATTGCGTCCGTATCTTTTAAATCTATTTTTTCAAAGCGATCTGCAAACGGAACACAAACTGCGTCTGGATTCGCATCTATTACAAGAGCTTTGTAGCCAAGTTCTTTTGCTGCTTCTATTGAAGGACGCTGCATTAATCCTGCGCCCAAAATCAAAATATAACGGTCATTCATTTACTTATTATTTTCGACATAAAAGCAAACTGATTTTAGGATTTAATTTTTTTGCAGTAAACCTCGAACGTGTCGCCTAGCTTAAAAAGTTTGCACAAGTCAGCTAAAAATTTCATCGGCAAAGAATTTGAAGTCCATTTCATTTTTTTTGCAAGCGGAAAACGTTCCGGATGAATTCCAGTTGAAACAACTTTTACAATTTTGAAACCGTATTTTTTCAAAATTTTTCTTGCGCATTTTATTTCCCAAATTGTGTAATGGTCGGCAGGACTTTTTTCATAGAAATCATCACTAGAATATTTTCCGCTGACTCCAGAAGCAGATGGAGTGCTGAACGCAAATATTCCGCCGTCCTTTACAATTTCAGAAATTTTTTTCAGCACGGAATCAAGATTTTTAAAATGTTCTATAACGTACCACATTGTAACCGCGTCAAATTTTTCAATTCCGAATTCTGAAACAAAATCCACGTCTGGAAAACTTACGCAGCTAGCCGGAAAATTTAAAGTCTGCTGAACATACTCGACCGCACTTTGAGAAATGTCCGCGCCAAAAACTTGCCATCCAGAATCGTTTGCCGCAGAAAGGAAAGGTCCCATTGCACATCCAATGTCCAAGACAGAAGGAACGTTTTTTGAAATTCTATTTGCAAGTCTGTAGAAAAAATCGATAATTGAAATCCGCCTTAAGCAGACAGATTTTATTGAATCGAAATCATCAAGATAAGTTTTTCCGTATTGCTTTTTATAGTCTTCAAAAAAATACGCATGATTATATTCAGTCTGAAATTCCGACAAAGTCCAGGACATATAAATCATTCCGCAGTTTGAGCATCTTCGGTAAGTTCGATTTTTATTTCTCGCAACAATTTTATTTTTGAAGCCTTCGCCAGTTTTGCAGACAGGACATTCAAAATGACTTCCAAGCGAAAGTTTTTTTGTAAATGAAGCAAGACTTTCAGAAGCTTCTACTTTATTTTTTACTAAAAGATTTTCAGGCTGGATTAAAAGATTTTTGAAATTTTTCTGATTTATTTTTTTAGGAGCAAGGCATTTAAATCCATTTGCAATTGCAAGGCGAATATGCAAAGGTGTTGTTCCCAAAAGAATTACAGCGCAATTTGCTCCAGCAGCTTCAAAAGCAGTAAAACCAAAGTGTGTAACAACAAGCTCATATTTAAAAAGCTCCTCTTTTAAATTTTCTATTGGCGAAGAAACAGTTATATATTTTTTTAAATCTTCTGGAATATTTTTTTCTGTTTCAAAAACTTTTTCTTTTGAAGACGCAACTGCCAAAACATGAACATTATTTTTTGCAAGCGCAACAGCAGATTTTAAAAGAAGATTTGCAGGATCTTCTCCGCCAATGCAAATCAGCGCATTGTTTATTTTTGCAGGAAAAGAAGCGCGTTTTTTTTCTGGCAAAGGAATAAAAGCCGGATTGTAGTAATTTACATTTCGGTTTGATTTTAAAGAAGGAATTATATCAAAAAGATATTCAGCATAGTCATTGTCGCAGTTTCCCTCATCAATGCTTGCAACAGGAATTTTTGATGCAATGGAACGAATAAAATTATTATCAGCAAAAAACAAATCTGTAATTGCAAGACAATATTCAGACAAATCCGAAATATTATTTACAATCTGAAAATCATCAAGTCCGTTTTTGCGCGCATCTTCAATCAAATCCAAACGTTGGGTTAAATCAGCGTCATCTGGAATAAAAATATCCCAGCCATTTGAAATTGCAAGTTCAAGACATCTTCTTAAATGTCCGGTTCCGTGACCTTTCTTTACAGACGGAATTAAAAGGACAGGATTTTTCACAGCAGGAAATGAAAGCGCAGATAAAATTTCAGTTGTAGAATAAGGCTCTGATGGAATTTTCTTATTAGAAATTTTCTTTACAATTCTTAAGGCTCTTTTATAGTCAGAAAAAGTATCAACTGTAGTCCGATAATCTGGATAATAAAATTCCTGCGGTGCTTTTACAAATGCGCAAATATATTTTTCAGAATGATTGTAAAGTGCAGGACCTACATGCTCATGGTCATAAGGCAAGTCGGTTTCTGATGCCGCTTCAAGCAAAGAGTCCGCATTGAACACTTCAACTCCAGAGCCATGAGGAAGTCCAGAAAATGTAATGTAGTCAACAGGAGAATTTTTTTCTCTTGAAAAATATTCATCAACAAGTTTTTGTGCAGCCTCATAAAATAAAAATGGATTATCAGCAGTCGCTCGTAAAACAACATCAGCTTTGGAAATTTTTATAACATTGCAAAATCTATCAAGCACATCAGATTGAGAGCCAGCGTAAAAATCCCAGCCGCATTTTTTTGCAATAGGCACTAGTTCTTTTCCGCTTTTTTCATCGACCGCAAGAAAATATTTTGAAGCCTCAACTTTTTTCATTGAAGCTAAAGTCCATTCAAGAATTGTTTTTCCGCCAAGAGGCAAAAGGGCTTTTCGAGGAAGTCTTGTGGAAGACAAACGGCACTGGACAATTACAACGACACGTTTTTTTCCAGTAACAATTTTTTTAATTCCTTCTTTTATTTTTTTTAAATTCATCTTTTACCTCGGAATTATTTTCCCCAGTTTTCAATAAGAGCAACAGCGTCTGTTTTAAATCTATACTGATTTTCTTTTGTCCACCGCATAGCATCTTTAAATTGTCGCATTGACTCAACAAATCCGCAAGAACTTTTTAGTTTAAAAGCAAAATATGAAATCCACGGTATTTTTGCATGGTCTGATAAAAAAACAGGCAAAAGATTTTTCAAGTAAAACCTAAGATAAGAAATATCTACCGTTAGGTTTTCTTCAGGAACTGCGCCTATGTATTTAAACTCAAATCCTGTGGATAAATTTATTTTTTCCCCCCAAAGCCATGCTCTAAAAAAGAAATCAATTTTTTGCCAGTATTCAGAAGAAATCGTATAATCAATTCCGCCAAGAAGAATAAATTTTTCACGGTTATAAAAACCTGCGTAATCAGCCGGATACAAAGTTGGCTGTCCGTCTAAAAAAACAGAATCAGCTTCAACTTCAAAAACAGATTTTCGTGCTGAAGGAAAAAGCGCAACAGGAAGTTTTGTAGAGCTGTCAGAAAAAAGTCTTGGAGCAATGCAGAACTGATTTTTCTTCATAAACTTAGAAACCATAGAAGCGTCAAAAGAAAATTTTTCAAGGCACATTTCTTCTTGAACAACCAAAACATACTGGGTTTCAGCTTCAGAAAAAGCAATATTCAAAAGCTCGCCCTGCGAAACATTTTCCAATGCAACTAAAAATTTTACAGTAGGAAAATGTCTCGCAAAAGAATCCACAGCTTTCCGCTCATTTTCAGGATTCACGCTTATAATTTTTTCAAATCCTTTATGCAATAAATTTTCAAGAACTCTTGTTCTATAATGCCTACCAGACCTGCTAAGAACCACGCACGTGATAGGCATAAGAATTTGCTTGGGATTTTCCGTTCCGCCGATAACCGTGTAAGAAATTTTATGCTGATTAAAAATTGAAGGTATAGTATTCATCGCAGTCCTTGCATTTTTCTCCATATTTTTTTTCAAGCTGATTTTGAACTTCATCAAAATGTTTTTTCCAGATATTCTCTACACCTTCATCAAAAACGTTTCCTATTGAAGAAAACAAAAATTGTCTGCAAAGCGGAACTTCTCCTGTGCAAAGAATTGTCATGTCGCGCTTTAAATGCCAGCAGACATTTCTTTCAAGCGGAGACAAATCGGCAGGTTTTCTCGAAGGCAAGAGTTTGCAAAAATCATTGTACTTTTGAATTATAACTTTTCCGCCGGAAGGAGAATCTTTTGAGTGCCAAAAACGATAAAATTTTTCAAGTTCATCTTCGTTTTCATTCATTCTTGTAAACTGCGGATAAACAGAAGATGGGAAAAATTTATTTAAAGCAAGAATTGAATTTACAGCTGAATTAAAGTTTCCATTTGAAAAAATTTTGTTGTACATATCTTCGCTAAAAGAATCAATTGAAACTATCCAAGTTACAGAATCAGTTCCATTTTTTCTTTTTCCGGCTCGCTCTGAAATTTCAAAAATTTTTGAAGCAAGCTGCTCAGTAACTAAAATTCCATCTGTTTCTACAAGAACGGAAAGATTTTTATGACGCAAAACAATTTCAACAAATTCAGCAAAGTCTTTATTAAGCAAAGGTTCTCCCCAAGCGCTCAAGCCAATTACGGCATCTTCTGAAAAGCTTGAAATCTGCTCAACAAGAAAATTAAATTTTTCCAAAGTCATATCCTTTGGATTTGGATTTTCTTTTTCAAATGGGAAAAATCCGAATTTATTTTTAAAAGCTTCTGGATAAGGATTGTAAAAAGGATTTGCTAGGCAATTTTCTGAAATCTGAATATTGTAAAACGCCGGCAAAGTCTGCTGAACATCAGCGCAGTTTTCAGCAAGCTCGGAAAGTTTTTCAGCAGTAAATGAAATTTTATTTTTCAGCGCATTCGAATAAAGTCTCTGGCAGGCAAGAAAATTTCTTTTTTGTGAACACGAAAAATCAAAACGCAGCATTCTGAAATCTTTGGGCGCAATCACGGATTCAATTTCAAAAGAATTTATGTCAGCCTTCATAACATTGAAAATGCATTCATTTGAAACCGACAACTCTCCAAGCTCCTTGTGAGTTTCAGATGCAAAAGTTGAAAGAATTTTTAATGTTCCAGAATTTATAATTTCCGGCGTAAATCCATAAGGATAACCGTCAGCAAAAGTATATTCAGAAATATATTTTCTGTGGCTTTCAAGAAGTTCATTTGTAAGCTCTTTATCAAGAAACGGTCTGTCCGCCGAAGAATAAACAACATCGTCCGCTGAAAAACTAGAAACCTGCGCAAACATTTCTTCTATTAATATTGCAGTATTCCAAAAATTTTTTGAAACTATTTTTATTTTTACTTTATCAAACGAAGATGCAAAAGTTTCCACTGTATTTTTATTTTCTTCCGAGCAGGCAACAACAATTCCGCACAAACTTGGAACATCAGCCGCCCAGTCAAGACTTCGTTCAAAAGCTGATTTTTCGGAAAAAACTTTTTCAAAAGCATGAGCTGAATTTTCATCTATGTATAAAAAAACTAAATTCTTCATCATTTCATTATCGGAAAATATCTTGTCTAAATTAAACGGAATGTTTACAATCGGAGCAAAATGGAAATGCAAAACGAATCAAAAAAAGACAACGCTCTAACAGTCTCGCAGCTGACGGAACTTATAAAGACAATGCTTGAAGGCTCTTTTCAAAATATAATTTTAAAAGGAGAAATTTCAAACTATAAGCCAAGCTCATCCGGGCATCTTTATTTTTCGCTTAAAGATTCAGACAGCCAGATTTCAGCGGTAATGTTCAGAGGAGCGGCTTCTGCATTGAATTTCATTCCAAAAGACGGAATGCTTGTTCAAGTAAGAGGAAAAATAACAGTCTACGGCCCGCGCGGAAATTATCAGATTCAAGTTTCGTCAATGATTGAAGCCGGAGCCGGAAACATAATGGAAATGATTGAACTGCGGAAAAGAAAACTTGCCGCAGAAGGACTTTTTGATTCAGCAAGAAAACGTCAGATTCCATTTTTTCCAAAAACTATCGGAGTTGTTACAAGTCCAAACGGAGCAGCTCTGCGTGACATTTTAAATATAAGACGACGCAGAAATGACAAAGTAAGCGTCATTGTTTTTCCTGCGATAGTGCAAGGCGAAAATGCCGCGGACACAATCGAACACATGATAAAAGTTGCAAACGAATATAATATGTGCGATGTTTTGATTGTCGGAAGAGGCGGAGGTTCTTTAGAAGATTTGCTTCCGTTCAGTGAAGAAAAAGTTGTGCGTGCAATTGCAAAATCAAAGATTCCCGTAATCTCTGCGGTCGGACACGAAATTGACTGGGCGTTAAGCGATTTTGCGGCGGACGTAAGAGCACCAACACCAAGCGCGGCGGCGGAAATTGCAATTCCAAGAAAATCCGACATAGAAAGCAATATTGAAAATTTCAAATCAATTCTTTTTTCGGAAATTCAAAACAAAACAAATTCTTTGCGACTTATGCTAAGAAATTTCGATCCTGAAAATATGCGGACCAGATTGCAAAATATCGAGCAAAAATATTCAGAAAGATTTGACAAAGCGTTTGACTCAATGAAAGACGCAATGGAGAACATAATAAAAGATAGAAGAATAAAAATAAAACTTTGCCTGCAAAATTTGGAAAACTGCAATCCGCAGAATATTTTCGACAGAGGATATTCTATGGTTTGCGATGAAAATGGAAAAATAATAAGAAAGTCATCGGAACTTTCCAGCGGCGCAAAAATAAAAATCAGGCCGGCGGAAGGATTGATTTTCGCAACTGTTGATAAAATAAATTAACGGAGAATAAAATGACAAACTTTGAAGAAAAACTAAAAAGACTCGAAGAGCTTTCAGCTTCCATAAAAAAAAGCGACATCAGCCTGGAAGATGCGCTCAAAGATTTTGAAGAAGGAATAAAGCTTGCAAAATCCATGGAAAAATCTCTTGATGAAATGGAAAGCAAAATTCAAATATTAATGAACAATCCTGATGTTTCAGAAGAAGATGAAAAATCCGCGCAAGGAAAAAAGCAAAAGTCAAAAACTGAAAACGCTCCTGTGCTCGGTCTTTTTGATGAATCTTCTGAAATCACAGGAACGAGAGCATGATAGAACAAAGACGCGTAAAAATTCTCAATGCAGAAGTTGCAAGAAAAATTGCCGCTGGGGAAGTCATAGACAAACCATGCGCTATTGTCCGCGAATTTATGGACAATGCAGTTGACAGCGGCGCAACAAGAATCAGAGTTGAAATTTCTAGCGGCGGAATTGAAAAAGTCAGAGTCATAGACAATGGCTGCGGAATGTCAAAAGAAGATTTGATTCAATGCGCACATCCACATGCAACAAGCAAAATTTCAACAGAAACAGATTTGCTTAGTCTTTCAACTTTAGGATTCAGAGGCGAAGCGCTTTCTTCAATTGCAGCAGTTAGCCGTTTGGAAATAAAAAGCGGCGGCTGGAAAATGAACGCTTCTGTAACGGAAGATCACATTATAGAGCCGTGCGCTTCAACAGAAGGAACAATAGCGCAGTCATCAGGTCTTTTTGAAAATTTTCCTGCCAGAAGACAGTTTTTAAAAAGACCTGCTTCAGAAGGAATTCAGTGCAGAACAATTTTTGAAGAAAAAATTCTTCCACGGCCTGACATTGCCTTTACTTTTGTAAATGACGGCGAAGAAAAACTTTTACTTCCCGCAGGACAATCCTTAAAAGAAAGATTCGTTCAGACAAATGAATTTTTTGAAAGCAGCGATTTATTTTATGAGTTGAAGCATGAAGACTCTGAAAAAAATTTTTCATTTACGCTGATTATTGGAGAGCCTTCTGTTGCAAGAACTTCCCGAAAAGATATTTTCATTTACGTGAACGGAAGAAAAATTCAAGAATATTCTCTTGTGCAAGCCATTGTCTACGGAACACAGGGATATTTTCCAAACGGAACTTTTCCAGTCGCCTGTCTTTTTGTAGAAATGAATCCTGCGCTTGTAGACTTCAACATTCATCCTGCAAAACGTGAAGCTAGATTCAAAGACATAAATGCGCTTCACCATGCAGTAAGCTCAACAACAAGAAATTTTTTCAAGCAGTATACTGTAAAATCAATGCTTGTTCAAAATGCAGAAGATAAAACAGAAGACGCGCTTTCAAATGAATTTTCTTTTAATTCTAGCACTGAAAAAAATAATTTTGTTGAAGAAAATTTTTCTCATCAAAATAATATTCCAAAAATAAATTCAATTTATTCTGATGTAAAGCGCGGAAATCCTAGGACAAATTTTTCATCAGGCGGAACAAGACAATCTTTCTTTAAAACAAAAACTTCGCAAGATTTTTTTCATCCGACGAAACCGAATTACGTTCCAGAAATCAGCAGCGAAAATTTTTCAGAATATGAAAAAGGATTT
Source organism: uncultured Treponema sp. (assembly GCF_934725225.1). Classification (NCBI taxonomy): domain Bacteria; kingdom Pseudomonadati; phylum Spirochaetota; class Spirochaetia; order Treponematales; family Treponemataceae; genus Treponema; species uncultured Treponema sp. The sequence goes on along the minus strand of NZ_CAKVAM010000005.1, from coordinate 78,713 downwards.
CATTTTGCAGGCTGTGTTCTTGGAACTTTTATCATTGCAGAAAAAAATGAAACACTTTATATAATCGATCAGCACGCCGCCCACGAAAGAATGATTTATAATCAAATCATGGCAGAGGCAGGACAAAAACAATCGCTTCTAGTTCCATACATTGTGCAGACAGATTCCGCCGCTGATGACAATTTTATCCGCGCAATAAAAGACAAACTTGAAGAAGCCGGATTTTCATGCAAAGACTGCGGAAATGGAAAATGGGAATTTTCAACAGTTCCAATAAGATGGAAAGGCACAGAAGCAGATTTAAAAAAAGATGTGCTTGACCGGCGGGTAAATCCTGCGGACATGATAAATGCAGTTGCCGCATCCACAGCATGCAGAAGCGCAGTTATGGACGGAACAGTTCTAGATGAAGAGACTGCAAAAAAAATTGCAAAAGGCGCACTTGAATTGCCAGATCCGCACTGCCCGCACGGACGGCCTGTATACACAACGATTACAAGACAGCAACTTTTTGCGCTTGTAAAGCGGACATAAAGTCCGCTCTAAAAAACAAATCACTGCAACTCAGCAAGCAATCCGTTTACTTCTGAAGTTTTAAAATCAGGAGCCTTGGATTGCAAGTAAAGCAAATATTTTTCCGCGCCATTTCCATCGCCTTGAGCAAGACAGACTTTTGCAAGCTCAAAAAATAAAGCCCATTCACTCTGCTGCTTTTTTACAAGTTCTTCATAAACAGCCCTTGCATTTTTATAATCTTTTGCAGACGTATATGACTTTGCAAGATTTTCTTTTACTGTCAGATTTTCAGGTTCTATGTCCAAAGCATTTTTATAAAATTTAACAGAGTTTGCAAAATCACCAGTATCTCTATAGGCGCTTCCAAGATTATTGTTCACTTCAAAATTCTTAGAATCATTTTTGTAAGCTTTCAGCAAAAGCGCAATCGCAGTATCAGGTTGATTTTTTGAAAGAAGAATCATTCCTAAATTTGTATTTGCTTTTACATGATTTGAATCAAGCTTTAAAGTTTCCTGATAAAATTTTATGCCTTCAGTTTCATTTCCTAATTCTTGATTTAAAAGTCCTAGGTTATATGAAATATTTGCTTTTACTTCCGGTGAAGTTTTTTCTTTATTATCATAAGCCTTTTTTGCAAAATCAAACGCCTCGTTCTTTTTTTCCTGTGCAAACATCACAGTAGAAAGGTTGTAATAAGTAAGCGCATTTTTTTCCGCAGTAGAATCAGGACAAGAAAGAGCCTTTAAAAAATTTTGTTCCGCAAGATTATAATTTTTTAATTCTGAATAGCAAGAACCAAGTTCCTGATAAGTTTGCGCTCTTGACGGATTTATTTTTACAGCTTCTGAATATGATTTCACAGCTTCTGAATAATTTTTTTCTTCAGCCAAAATATGACCTGCGCCCATAAATGCGTTTTCATAATCAGGTTTTATTTTTATTGCATTTCTGTACGAAGCAAGAGCCTCTTTATTTTTTCCGAGCTTTTCACAAACAAAACCAGAATTATAATGAGCAGGCGCAAAGTTTCCATTTATCTTTATTGAAGTCTGGAAAGCTGCAAGCGAATCATTATATTTTTTCTGCATCGCAAGAACTCTTCCAAGCTGATAAAAGTAAGTGCTGTTGCCAGGATCTTTTTTTGTGGCGTTGCGTAAAAAATTTTCTGCGGAAGCATAATTATGTTTTTCGAGAGCATCCATTCCAAGAATAAACATAACGTTAGGTTCTTCTTTAGATTTTTCAAAGGATTTTTCTGCAAATTTCACAGCTTCATCATGAAGGAATTTCTTTTCAGTTCCAGATTTTTTTTCAGAACTGTCAAACAAAGCTGTTGCTGCTTCTCCAAGTTTTTTTCCAGCAAAAGTATTTTCTTCGGCAGGAAGATTTTTTTCAGCATTATAAAATTCTGCAACCGCCTCTTTATTTTTATTTTCAGACAAGAGCTGCTTTCCATGTGAAATATAATTTTCAACAAGCTGCTTTTGGCGTGCAATCGCAGCCTCTTTTGCCTTTTGTTCTGCGAGGGCTTTCTCCTTCGTCTTTTTTTCAGCTTCTGCTTTTTTAGCCGCAGCTTCTCTTGCCAATTTTTCTTCTTGAGCTTTCTTTGCGGCGGCAGCCTTTTTTTGTCTTTCTAACTCCAAGGCTTTTTGTTCTTTTGCTTTTTGTTCTTCAAGAGCTTTTCTTTCAGCTTCTTTTTTTGCATCTTGAATTTTCTGCTCTTCTATTTCACGTTTGTTTTTTGCTTCATTTCTATGACGAAGAATTTCCTCTTCAGAAAGAATTGGATTTCCGTTTTCATCAAAACCAAATTCGCCTAAATCAATTCCAGCCTGCTTTGCTTTTTCCACAGCTTCTTTTTTCAGAGCATTTATTTTATCTTGATTTTTTTCATTTGGATTTAAACTGTTCAATAGAATAAGAGCTTCTTCAAATTTTCCTTCGTCAATAAGTTTTTGTGCAAGCGCAAGTTTTTCTTCGTCAGAAAGATTTTCAGCGGACTGCAAAACCTGTGCTTGTTTTTTCATGCGCTCAATTTTATTTTTCAGCATATCAGAAATTTCATCATCGCCATCGATAGAAATTGCATTCAAAAGTTCAAGTGCATCTGAAAAATTTCCATCATCAATCATCTGTTGAATCAAAGACAAAAGCTCTGAAGTTTTTCCATTTGCAACAGCTTTATCAACAGCGGATTTTTTCAAACTGTCCAGTTTTTCTTTTAAGGAACTTCCCGGCTCTGTTTTTATTGCGTTTAAAATTTTCAACGCAGATTCAACTTCGTCATTGTCAATAAGCGACTGAATAAAATCCAAGATTTCCTGCTCACGTCCATTTTCCAAAGCCTTTGAAAAAGCTTCATTTATTAAAGCAGAAATTTTATTTCTAAGATCTTTTGCAGCCTCGCTGTTTCCCGAAGCATCAATTTCCAAAAGAATTTTTAAAGCTTCTTCATAATTGCCCTGCTCAATCAGTTTTTGAGCCAATGCAAGTTTTTCTTCAACGCTCAATTCAGAAACAACATTATCTTTAGAGCCAAAAAAATTTTGATTATTTAAAACAAAAAATCCGCCGCCAGCTAAAACAGCAAGCAAGAAAATCAGCAAAGCCGCTATTTTTTTATTTGATTTTTTATCTTTTGTTTTTTCAGGCTCAACATTTTTTTGCGCTGATTTTTTTTCAACTGTAAAACTTGAAGCCAAAATCTGTTCGGTCTTTTTTATTGCAACTCCAGTTTCTTCTTTTTTTTCAGGAAGAGAATTTTTTGGAGGCAAGCTAGAAGCGGCAACAGTTTTTTGCAAAGGAACTTTCTGTGCTTCCAATTTTTTTTCTTCTGTCAAAATTTTTGGCTCAACAGTTTTCTTCGCGACAGCAGTTTTCGCAACTGAAGCAGTTTTTGTTTTTTCTGAAGCAACGGAACTTTTTCTTGCCACAGGCTTTTTTTCAGCAGAAGAAGCCGCAGTTTTTCTTGAAGTCGATTTTGTTTCCGCAGAGGAAACAGATATTTTTTTTGTTTCTGGCGAAGATGATTTTTTTTCGGCAGAAACTTTTTTCACAGCGGCAACTTTAGGTTCAGCTGATTTTGCAGAAGCAGAAGAAGCTCTTACAGCTTTTGATTTTTCTAAAAGCCCGGACGTTTTTTTTACAGCAGAAGTTTTCGATTCGACTGTTTTTTTTGAAACGGCAGTTTTGGCAGCAGAACTTTTTGCAGCCGCAGTCGTATTTGTTTTTTCCGAAGAAGCTGAAACTTTTCTTGCCGCAGGCTTTTTTTCCGCAGAAGAAGCCGCAGTTTTTCTTGCAGTTGAAGTTTTTTTTACCGCAGCAGTTTTTTCTTTATCTAAATCTTTATTCGAGTTCTGATTCGTAGCCATAGTCAACCGTTCCTTCTGCACCAGCAGTCATATTTGATGTTTCTGAATTCTGCAGCGAAGCCGCCACATCTTCAAGCAATTTTCTTCTTCTTGCGGCATCTTCTTCCGCTTTTTTTGCAGCCTCTTCTCTTTGAGCTTTTAAAGCCGCTTCCTGATAAGCCTTTTGCTCTTGAAGCATTCGCTCAATTTCTGCGCGCTGCTGTTCAAGCCTAGATTCCTGTTCCGCCATCTTCGCCTCAAGTTCCGCAGCTTTTTCTTCATCTCTGGCTTTCTTTTCTGCGGCGGCCTGTTCTTCAACAAGCTGTTTTTCCTTTGAAATCCGCTCAATTTCCGCACGTTGCTGCTCAAGAAGTGCCTGCTGCTCAGCCATTTTCGCTTCCAATTCCGCAGCCTTGTCTTTTTCATCCTGAATCTGCTTTTGAGCCGCGGCCTGTTGCTCTGCAAGAATCTGCTGTTCCTGCGCCGCCTGAATCAAAGCCGCTTCTTCCTTTAAACGTTTTTGCTCTTCTTCCGCTTTTTTAAAGCCTTCAAGCAGAGAAATCAGCTGCTCAATTTCCGGCTTTTGCCTGTCATTCGGCGACAAATCAAGATAAAGCTTGTAATCCTCAAGACTCGCAATATATTTTTCCTGCTTAAGCTCAGCATTTGCGCGGTTTAAAACTGGCGGAGCATAAAGCCTGTTCGCGGCAATTGCAAGAGAATACCATTTTTCCGCTGAATAAAAATCTTCCATTGCGAAGCAGACATTTCCGGCGTTAAAAGCAAGAACTTTTTTGTCCGTTCCAGAAACTTTCATTCCTTCCGTGCAAACTTCAAGACTTTCCTTTAAAAGTCCCATTTTTTCGTAGCAAAGCGCAAGGTAATTGTAAGCCTTCGGAAATTTTCCAGTACTGATGGCTGATTTCAAAAACGGAACAGCTTCTTCAACACGGTTTTCCTTGAACAGATTTTCACCTTGCAAAAAATCATCATTCTGCGCAAAAGCACTGAACGCAAAAATCAAAAAAGAGAAACAAAAAAATTTCTTAAATTTTATATAAATAGACATCATTTTATTATCTGTAGATTTCAGCAAATTTCTTAGGAAAACAGCAAAATTTTTAAGTCTTCCATATAAATTGACATATTCAGCGAAAAAAGGTAACCTTTTTAACAAAAAACTAAACAAACAGGCGGAATTTCAATGGGCTCACTGACATCTGTAATTATAATAGGTGTTTTAATCGCATTTGTCGCTACAGCGTTGATTTTTATAGTAAAAAATATCATAACTCCTTCAAAAATTGACGGAATTCCAAAACTTATAAAGGACGGAAGATTTCAGGCTGCCCAAAGATGCGCAAAGTCCGTTATTTCAAAAAATCCGCGGAATTATCTGGCTCACTATTTTTTGGGAAAAGCCTATCTAAAAGACGGAAAACCAGAACTTGCCTTTATTGAATACAAAACTGTAAACCAAAACGCGCTTTTTAACGGAGAAATTCCAGAAGCTGAATTCCGAAAAGAAATGGCGGAACTTTACAAACGGTTCAATCAGCCTGACGAAGCCTTAAAAGAATATCTTTTGCTGACAAAACTTGAGCCGAACAATCCCGAAAACACATTTAAAGCCGCGGAAATTCTTGAAACTCAGGGAAATGCCAAGCTTGCGATGGGATTTTATCAAAAAACCATTCTTCTAAACAAACGGAATCCCAAGGCCTACACTTCAATCGGGCGGCTTCTTCTTAGAGCAAAAAATTACACGCAGGCAAAGCAAGCCTTGGAAACTTCAATAAAGCTGAATCCGGAATCTTACGAAAACTATTATTATCTTGGAAAAGTCTGCAAGGAAAACAAAGATTTGTCCACAGCCGTAAAACTTCTGGAAAAAGCTGAACGCTCGCAGGAATACAGGCAAAAAGCTCTTGTGGAAAAAGGAACTTGCCTTATGATGGCGGAACAGCTTGAAAAAGCAACAGATGCATTCGAACGTGCAGTTTCAAACGCAAAAGTTCCAAATTCGCAGGAAACTTTGTACGCAAGATATTTCCTCGGAATCTGCTACGAAAAAAGCAGGAAAATTGAAAAAGCAATCGAACAGTGGGAAACCGTCTACAAATGCAACAGCAAATTCAAGGATGTGGCATCAAAATTAAATCAGTATAAAGAACTTGAAACAAACGACGGAATAAAAGAATATTTAACAGCGAACAACCAGCAGTTCATGGAGCTTTGCAAAAAAATTCTATTGGCAGGATACAATCTTCAAAGCCAAAAAACTGATTTTACTCCTTACGGCTGCCAAATTCTTGCCACAGAAAAAAAGCAGGAAGCATTCTTAAACGCAAAGCAGCAGTTTTTCCTTGCGCAGTTCTACCGTTCCACAGATACAATAGAAGAAACTCCAGTTAGAAAACTCGCTGACACAATAAAAACAAAAGGCTATGTAAAAGGGCTTCTTTTTGCAAGCTCTGATTTTTCACACGCAGCACAAGTTTTTGCAGACAGCCGTCCGCTTGCCCTAATATCCAAAGACACTCTTGAATCGCTTTTCAGAAAGGCTGGCATTCAATGAAATTTCTTTGCGTTTCCGACCAAATCGACCCTTTAGTCTACTCTTCCACAGTAAAAGAAAGATACGGAGATGTTGACGCTGTTTTTTGCGCCGGAGACCTTTCCATGGAATACGTTGATTTTATAGTAGACGCCTTGGGAAAACCGACTTTTTTCGTCTTCGGAAACCATGATTTAAAAGAATACAAATATTACAAAAATAAAATGTTTTCTGATTCGTTGTTTTCAGGCTCAGTGTTCAAATTTGAAGGAACTGGAGTTGAACACGCGCACGGAGCAGACTACGCAAGCAACAAAAATATCAGATGCAAAAATCTTACATTTAAAACTCCAGACGGAAAAACAACGCCGCTTCTTATTTCCGGAGTTACAGGAAGCATAAGATACAACAACGGCCAGGCTCAGTTCACGGACAAGCAGATGAAAAGGCAGCTTGTGGCAATGATTCCGGGCTTGATTTGGAACAAAATTCGATACGGAAGATACTGCGACATTTTTTTAACGCACGCATCTCCAAGACACATACATGACAAAGAAGACCAGTGCCACAAAGGATTTGACTGTTTTAACTGGTTTATCAAAAAATTTTCACCGGGGCTTATGATTCACGGTCATATACATTTGTACGACCTTCAGGCTACAAGATGCACTGTATCAGAAAACACAACAGTCATAAACGCATACAGCCACATCGTAGTCGAATTCGAGCCGAACCTAAAAAAAGGAGCAAATTTTGGAGCAGACGTTTCTATCCTCGCAGACAGATGAAGATTTTTCAAAAGCGCGAAACAAAGCCTTTTTCAACGAAATTCAGCATCTTTTGAATCCAGAGGAAGCAAAGCTTATTTCATTTACCGACATAAAAAAAATGCTCAAGCCAAGCAACGAAGTTTACAAAGGAATGCAAGTTGTTCCAATCAAGCTGATTGTTGGCAGCGAAGGACGCTACAAAGACTTTGACAATCATTTCTTACCAAAAAACAATTTTCTAAAATCCCGCTGGGAACACGTTGACATGGCGCATTATCAGGACATCACGCTTCCGCCAGTAAGCCTTTACGAGCTTGGAGGACTTTATTTTGTAAGAGACGGAAATCACCGCGTTTCTGTTGCAAAAATGAAAGGCATAGAAAATATCGACGCTGAAGTTGTAAGCCTTCAAAGTGAAATCAAGCTTAAGCCTGGAAGCACAAAAGAGCAGATGGAAAAGCAGGTAATCGAATACGAAAAGCGTGTTTTTTACACGGAAACCTGTTTTGGCGATATAACTGACTACTGGTGCCTGAATTTCAGCACGCCCGGCCAGTACGATCTTATTTACAACCACATTCTCTGCCATAAATACTACATAAATTCCGGAAAAAAAGAAGAAGTTTCTATGGAAGAAGCGATTCTTTCCTGGTTCAACAACGTTTATCTTCCCGTAATCAGGGCAATCGAAAGCCGCAAAATCCTAAAAAGCTTCAAAGGTAGAACTTTGTCCGACCTTTACGTTTTTCTTATAAAATACTGGGACGAATTGAAGCAGCGGTTCGGAAACGACTTTCCGCTTGAAGACGCCGCAGAGGATTTTTCAAAAAAATACAAAAAAATTTCCCTTTACCGGCGGATTAAAAATTTCCTTGCAAGGTCAAAGATGAAAAAAGACTTAAAAAACAACTCGCAATAAACTTATTTTGCAGATTTTTGACTGTTAATTTTGCGGTTTTGTGCCGATAATATTTAATGAAAAACTTGACGGTACAATATTTCAATGTTACAATAATAAAAATGCTTTGCGGTTTATTTTTATATTCGGCAAAAGATTTAAAATTATTTAGTTAAAATTGAAAGTTGTACAAGGAGCAGACACCTTGATTTTAGATGACAAATTTGCATACATTCCTCTTTTCGCGGTTTCTGTGATTTGCGCATTTTTATTCGTGCTATTTCTTTTAATCCGCAAGAAAAAAACTGCCAGAGTAAGTTTTATAGCTCTTCTTTCAGACTTGATTCTGGGAGCAGGAAGCCTTGTCGCGGCAATAAAGGAAATAACTGGCGAAGGAAATTCTTTTGTATATTTTGCAGTCGCAGCTTCAATCGCAGCGTTAATTTTGATTCCGTACTGCATAATTTTGTATACTTTTGAGCCAAAGAAAATAGAAAAACTCGTTCCGCATTATGTAAATGTAGCGGAAGAAAAATCTTATGCGCAGGCTCTTCAGCAAGTTTCATCTCAGCAGCAAAAATCAATTCAGCCTGATGAAAATGAATCACGCGCACTTGAAATCAGCTATTCATTTGCCGCAAAAGCATCAGAAGCATTTTCTGAGAAAAACGGAATGAACACGCTTCTTGACTACGTAAACAAAACTATAAGAGAAGAAATAAACGCAGACGGCGGCGCAATCCTCATGGTTGACGACTTTGAAGATGTGATTACAGTCCGCTCATTTGACGGAGATTTTCCGCCTCCATACAAGCTTCCAAGCGATATGCCTCACAAGCCTATCCGCATTGCCACAAATTTCAAATTCGCATCGTTTCCGCTTAGAGAAAACATATTTGGCGAAATCGCAACAGCAGGCAAGCCAGAACTCATCACAAAGCCTGAAAATGACGCGAGAATTTATCAGAACGGACCGGAAGAATTCCTTGAATGCGGAAGCTATATAATGATTCCTATAAAAATTCAGGATTCGGTAATTGGCGTTGCGGCATTTGCAAGAACAAAGAAAAATCCTGTTTTTACAGAAGAAAATTTAAAGACTGCGTCAATGATTACAGATTTTGCGGCAACTTCTATAAAGAGCGTTGTTTCTGTAAAAGATATTATAGAACATAACGACCTTATGAAAGAAGCTGAAATCGCTTCAAAGATTCAGGAAATGCTTCATCCTGCAAAACTCCCTGCCCTTCCAGGAATTCAGCTTGGAACAATTTGGAATCCAGAAGAAGGCGTTTGCGGCGACTATTACGATGTAATTGTTTCAAGAAGAGACCGCGTTTCGTTTGTAATGAGCGATGTCGCAGGAAAAGGAATCAACAGCGTAATTGTCATGTCAATGCTCCGTGCAATGATTCGGCTTGTTGTAAATACAAGGAAAACAGCAGGAACAATTCTTGAATGGGTAAACCACGGAATTGCGGCGGAAAGCTTCAGCACAGACCACTTTGCATCATGCGCGCTTATCAACTATGACCCAATTAAAAAGGTCGCTGAAATTGCAACAGGCGGAACAACTCCAGTTTTCTACTACAGCAAGGAAAAAAATGAGATAAAGCAGATTTCAACACCAAGCGAACCAATTGGAGTTGACAAGGAATCTCAATATAAAGACATCTTGCAAGATATTAAAACTGGTGATATTCTTATTACATATACAGACGGACTTGTTGAAGCATTAAACGAGCAGGGAACTCAATATCCTAAAGAATCCTTGCTGAAAATAGTTTCTTCAAATGCAAATTCAACTGGAAAAGACATTGCAAATCTTGTAAAGTCTGATATTAAGAAGTTTATAGGCAACAGTAGTCTTCATGATGACCAGTCGTTGCTAGTAATAAAATTTTAAGTAAATTTGAGCAGTAAGGAGACATCTTATGGAACTTAAAATAAGGAAGAATGGAGAAGTCTACATCATTGATGTAAATGGTGAAATGGACTTGTACAATTCTTACAAACTCAAGGAACTTGTAATGAAGATGCTTGAGAAAAATGTAAAATCGTTTGTAATCAATCTTGAGCAGGTTGATTATATCGACTCGTCTGGAATTGGAGCTCTTATTTACATCTGTTCAACAATCAAAAAGATGAACTTGAAGCTCTATATTTCAAATGTTCACGGTTCTGTAAAAAAAGTTATTGAACTCACCAAGTTGATGGGCTACTTCCCTATTGCAAATAGTGTTGAAGAAGCGTTGCTTATGATTAACGAATAAGAGGTACTTTAAATGGAAGAATTCAAAGAGCTTCGTTCAGATGGCAATGACCCATTATTTGACAAAACAAATATGCTTTACAAGGCATTTCCGTCAAACTTCAGGCAGATTCGCTACTTTACACTTTTGATTGTGCAGTCAGCTCCTCTTGAAATCAAGGAAATAAACCTTCTTGAGCAGCAGATAAGCGAAGTTATTAAAAACGCAGTAAAACATGGAAATAACTGCGATTTAAATAAGCAGGTTCACGTTTGGTATTCTTTTAGCCCGTCCCACGCTCATATCATCGTTGAAGATGAAGGCGAAGGATTTAAGGATTTGGAAAAATGGAATGAATTCAACAAAAAGCGTTTGGATTGTCTTCATAATTCAAATTTTGAAGAACTTTCAAACTATGTTTCATTCCGTACAAAAAAATCTGACGAACAGGACGGCGGAAACGCTCTCTTTGCAGCTTTGGAATACTGGAACGGCGGATTCGTATACAATGACAAGCGTAATGGCGTTGCGATGCTTAAGAGATTCCAGCAGAAACGTCATGGTGTTGCTGTAGACGGAGAATAATTTTTTGATTATATTATAAGAGGTTGAACTTTTCAGCCTCTTATGAAAACCGGGGATGTACCGGTTTCGACAAGCAAGAGAAATCTTGTGTTGCAGGTAGGTGTGAAGGTGCCTTAAACTGACAAAAAAATAACTGCAAAACGTAGAGAAGACGAACAGTCTGAAAACGAACAGTTTGCACTTGCTGCTTAAGCAGTGCCGGAACTTTTAGTATGCTGTTCCTAATGCTGAAATGTTCTGTTGCTGACAGGGACTTGTTGAGCTAATTTCTTGAGGTTAGTTCGAGACTTTTATCAAGATACGGAAGAGACGCCTTTGAAGCCGCTACCTTTTCCCGACAACCACCTCGCTTCAATAAACCTGTAGAGATGCTTGGTTTGCTTGCATGGACGCGGGTTCAACTCCCGTCATCTCCAAAAGCACTTGGAAACTTTTTTAGTTTCGGGTGCTTTTTTTTATTTTCTTACTCTTTTTGCGGATGTAGAAAAACCTTCTTCCGGCGCATCAAAAGCGATTTCAACTCTTTCAATAATATCAAGTTTTAAGAAGTCAAGGTCTTTGGAAAAATCTATAAAAAGCTGATAAGGATGGATTTTTAGAACTTCAACAAGATTTGCCAAATTCTGACGTGAAGGCCACATTTCCCCAGTTTCGTAATTTGAAATTGTAGCAGGAGAAACGTCTATAAGCTCAGCAAGTTTTTCCTGTGAATAATTGCATTTTTGCCTGAAAAACTTTAAATTTCTTGCAAACGTGGCAGCAAGATTTCTTTCAGTTTTTTTCATAAGCTCTTTTTGCAGCCGCCTCTGCCTTCAATTTAGTATCATAAACAGCCACAAGCGAGCCATCTATCCAGCCCTGCTCTACTTTATACCAGACCAAATAATCTTTGCTGGATTTTTTTTCTTCTGGATTGATTACTTGAACTCTTTGTTTTCCGCAGATTAGAAAAATATCTCCGCTTCTTGCATGGAAGCAAATTTCACTTGAAAAATCAGCGGAAACTCTAAAAGCCGCATAAGGAACTGTTACAACAAGCCATTCCTGATCTGGAGCAATAAAAGATTCGTCTTGAAAATTCAAGTCGATTTTTTTTTGAACACAGCCAGAAAAAATTACAGCAAGAAAAACAACAAGAACTGCAAAAAGTTTTTTCATTTTTTCAGTTCCTCAAGAATATAAGATTTTACCTTTGGATAAAGAAGAAGGTCGCTGTCCACAAAATTCAGTTTTTCAACATCTTCAATCGGAATCCAATTATATTCTGTGTGCTCTGTTAAAATATATTTTTTTTCAATTCCATCATGCGGAACAAAAATTCTATATGCATGCAAAAGAACATTTTCTTCGTTATGAACAAAAGAAGTTTCTGCGATTTTTTCTCCAACTTCAACAGTAATTCCGAATTCTTCTTTTATTTCACGGACAACAGCTTCTTTGTCTGTTTCACCCGGCTCAACTTTTCCGCCTGGAAATTCCCAGCGTCCGCCCATTTGACCTGTAGGATTTCTGTGGGCAACAAGAATTTTTCCGTTTAACAAAGCTATACATGCTATGGAAACTTTTGACATAAAAACCTCTACAAAAGCATGACTTGAGGAAATACAAAATGCAATATGCCAGCCGTGATGCAGATAATTCCAATATATTTTCTTGACTCAATAAAAACTTTATAAACCGCAGGAGGAACAGACTCGCTTTCTGAACTGCTGAAAATATAATATTCCAAAAGAATTGAAGCGCCAGAAAGAAAGCCGGCGACAACAGGAAACAAATCGCCAATTACAGGAATATCATTTCTAAAAACAGAAAGAATTTTCATAACTGCTACAAAAACGCACAAAACACCAACAACAAGCCTGAATCCCGGGCTGTCAAAATTCAGTCCGCCAAACGAAATCTTTTGAGCAGCTTCAGAATCATCATCAGAAGACTTTAAGTCAACAAGATTTTTTCCATAAATCAAAATCAGTCCGGCAAGAATATTTAGCAAAACGGAAAGAAAATAAAACTGAGCCATAATTATTCCTCTATAAAAGAATAAATGAAAATTTGAAAATTGTAAATGGTAAATTTATCTATTTGAAATCTTGCATTCCAAAACAGCCGATTCATTTTCATAGATTAAATGGCATTTTACAGAAACCAAATCATAATCGTTGAAAACTGCATAAACCGGCTTTGGAGATTTTGGAGCGAAATTGAAGTCTGTTTCAAATTTATCAGCAACAGAGCCTTCCGCATTCAGGCATTCAAACTGAACTTTTAGCGGAACAGAATCAATGTTTTCTATTTTTTCAAAGTTGGAAAATTCAACAGAAGCATAAACTTTTTCGTCAAATGAAAATGCGGAAAGTTTCGCTGTTATTCCTGCAATTGAATTTTTGTCTGCGCCGCCATTTATAATTCCAAGGACAAAAAACAAGACAATGCACATCACCATTGTGAAAAATGCGATTTTATTTCCTTTTGTTGAAAAAAGAACTTTTATAAGCCCTTTTTTTGGAGCGTTTTTTCCAGTTGCAAGATCACGGTAAATCGCCTGTTCATGCCGGCGGAACGAGCCTCTTTTGTAATGAAAAACTAAATCGTTTTCATCGTAGCGAATTTCAGGCTGATTTTCATCGTCAAAAATTTCCATTTATAATTCCAAAATTAATTTTTTATAACAGCCTGAATCAAAGAATCGATTCGCCACCAGCAAACAGAAGCCTTTTCATTTTTCACAATCAATGCGGAAATAATTCCTTCGCGGCTCAGATTAAAAGAATAATAAAGGCAGGATTCTCTATCAAGTGAAATTTTCCGCTTTAGGATTCTTTGTCCGTTCGACTGAACCATTTGCAGACTAAAACCGTCGTCAGTGCTTACAATAAAATAAAGCCAGCCGCTATCTGTAATTCCCAAGAAATCGTAAGGAATTTCAAAAGTTTCTTTCGAGAATCCTTCGGAAACAGGCTCGTCGTAAGGCGGAACAGTTATAGGAAAATCGTATGAATTATTTTCAACATCAAAAGGATGAATCAGCGTAGTTATATATTCCACGCCAGACTGAACGCGGCTTGACTCGTCGATGTAGCTTGTAAAATAGTCAACTTTTAAATACAACTTGCGCTCTTTGTAATCAGGAACAATATTTTCAAGTGAAAAAAAAGTTTCAGTTTTTTCCTCTGCAAAAGGATTCGGAACATTTTCTTTTTCAATTGGAATTGTGTACATTAAAAATCCGTCCATCGAAAACCAATAGACAACCGCGCCGGATGAAGTCGTGCATAAAACAACAAGCTCATTTTTGTCCGTCGTGAAAATATTTTTTATATACGGAAACGGAGTTCCTCCAGGACCTTGCTGACCAATATAGTTCATGTATTTTTTTGAATCGTCAAACCTTACAATAATCTGGCTCAAAACTTGATTTGTCTTTGGATCTGTTTCCTGACGATTTAATGGAAGCTTGTCAACCGCATAAAGATATTTTCTTGAGTCAACAGCGATTTTTGAAACTTCATTAAATGAATACGGAACTGCCGCTCGCGTAGAATTAATGTCGCTTGTATTTTCAGAAAATGAAGGACGCGGATTTTCCTGCGGATTATAATACAAGGCAAGCAAATCTCCGTAGCTGTTCATTTCCATTATTTTTTTTGATTCGCCGTTCAAAATATAAAAAAATCCATCCTGCATAGAAATTGAAGTGTTGATATTTCCGGCAGAAGCCATATTAAAAACATTAAGCTCGTCTTCAAAAGTTCCGTAATTCAATTCAAAAAGATTTTCTTTTTCTACGGAAGAAACTATTTTTCCTTTTCTGCATCCGCAAAAAACAGAAATAAAAGCAAAAGCAACCAGAAGATTTTTAAAAAATTTCATAGCACAAAAAGAATAAAAGATTTAGCAAATTTCATCAAGAAGCAACGCAATTAAACATGGCGGCGGATTCCATCAAATTTTACTTCCCACAAAAAAAGTCCGGTTGGCGGCGCGGTAATTCCGGCTTTAGTTCTGTCGCGGCTTTCAAGAATTTTTTTAAATTCGTCCGGGCTGCATTTTTTCTGCGCAAGCTGAATAAGAGTGCCTGTAATGGATCTGACCATTTTCCAAAGAAAAGCATTTGCTTCAATTTGAAAAACAAGCAAATCAGTATTTTCCTTGTCCCAGTAAAAAAACGCGTTATCAATATATCTTTTTGTTGAAAGGCTTGAATCTCCAGAAGCTGCAAACGAAGCGCAGTCAATTTCACCGCGAAGACAAGTGCATATTTCATTTAAAGAATCAATTTCCGGGCGGAACGGAATGAACCATCTGTAGCGGCTTTCACTTGCAAGAGGCGGATTTTTTGTCTGGATAAAATATCTGTACAATCTTGAAGTCGCGCAAAATCTTGAGCTGAAATCTTTTTCAACTACACGTGCTTTTAAAATTCTTATGTCCTGCGGAAGAATTCCATTTAAAGCCCGCACATAATTTTCGCAGGGAATTGTATCAATTGGAGATTCAAAATTTGCAGCCTGCCCCACCGCATGAACTCCGCTGTCGGTTCTTCCGCTGCCAGAAAGTTTTACAGGAACTTTCAGCATTTTAAAAAGCGCGTTTTCAATTTCGCCCTGAACTGTGCGGACTGGACTTCCATTGTCAGATTTGTCCTGTCTTTGCCAGCCGCAAAAATCAGTTCCGTCATAAGAAACTGTAAGAAGAATATTAGTCATCTTCGCTGAAAATATTATTAGAAGAAAGCTCGGAAGTCATTTTGTCATAAAGCGATTTTGCAACTTCAAGAAGCGGGCCTGGTTTTGCCTTGCTGGATTTTCCCAATCCGAAAATTCTTGCAATCGCCTTTTTGCTTTCATCAAGTTTTTTCAGCCTAAGTTCTTGATTTTCTCGCTGACCATACTTGTATTCCAAAAGTCCGCTTAAATAAATCACGCCATCGTAGCCATAGTTTTTATCAGTGTCAGGACCAAAGTTTGCAACAGATTCTATTGATTCAATTCGTCCAGTTTCATTAATCAAAGTCTGCTGATAAAAAAACAAAGCCTTTCTGTAAAAAACCTGAGCGATATAACCATAATTATGATCCGGGCAAACTCGTTCAATTTCATTGCAAAGCCAGGCAAGCCGCAAAGAAATTTCAGCGCGCTTAAAAGTCGGAGCGTAAGCAATGTCTGCCTTCTCATAGCAAAGAAGCGCAAGATAATACATTGCAGTTCCGTCGTACAAAGTCCGCTCGTCATTTAAATCGTAATGCGGAAAAATCGCTTCAACTTCTTTTATTCTATGCTGCTCATCCTGCATAATTCTGTCAAAAGTTTCCGGGTCTTTTATGTCCTTGAAATCTTTCCAAAACAAAGCGGTGTGGCAATGAGGACAGCAGCCGATTTCATAAATAAGCGGATAAACTCTTCCGTATTTTTTTGAAGGCTCGTAATTTCTATGAAGCTCGTCAGTAAGATTTCCTGCGATAGTTCTGCCGCCACCTTGATGCATAAGTTCTTGCCTGAATTTTTTGCGGCAGACTGGACACAAAGCATCTTCTTTTGCCCAATAAGAAACCGCGGGCTTTTTTTCAGCTTCTGTTAAAAAAGTTTTTCTATTGAATTGCGTTGCCATTTTTTCCTCCGCAAAATTTATTTTTCAATTACGCAATTATTTCGATTGCAACGAACGCCAAAGCATATTCTTTTTCATGGCTAAGCGAAACATGGATTTTGTATTTTTCACCGCATTTTTCTTCAAGCAATTTTTTTGCGTTTCCTAAAACTTTTATTTCAGGCTTTTCATTATCGTCTTTTGAAATAAAAACTTCATTTAAATTGAATCCGCGAATTCCAGTTCCAAGCGCTTTTGAAAATGCTTCTTTTGCCGCAAAACGGCTCGCATAAAATTCGCATTTACGCTGAAGTCCTGCGCTTTCAGAAATACGTTCATTTTCGTTGTAAAACCGGCTTATCATATCTTTGGATAAAACCCATTTTTCAAAACGAGAAACTTTTGTTATATCGCAGCCAACACCAAAAATCATGCAAACCTTTACGACAAAACCGGAACTTTCAAAACTGAGCTTGTTGATTTTTTTTCAGGCTCCGGCTCTTCTATAGGAATTTCTTCTTCCTGCTCCGACTTTACAACGTTCAGCACAAAAACGCTGAAACTTTGCGAAGAAACAGTCAGATTTCCCGGAGCGTCAATTTGAACCGGAACTTCATAAATTCCAGGCTCTGTAATAAAAGCGCAGTCGGCAAAAACATTAAAATTCGCCGGGGAAACTTTTTCAATATCAAGCAAATTTCCTGCTACAGAAAAATCAATTTTAACAGCGTCTCCAGAAACTGCAAGGCTTGGCGAAAGATTTACAAGCACAACAGGAACGCTCTTGAATTCTTTTACAGTTCCTTCAATCACGACTGGAACAGAAACTCTAATAGAATTTTTTTCACCAAGAATTGAAATATACGAATTTGTATTTACAGGACTTACAATTTTTGAAATACTTGCGTCCGCACCTTCAATCGAAACAGCTCCAACCGGCAACTTATTTATTGAATCCACCATCGACGCAGGTCCGCACAAAGTTACAAACGAAGGCTCAAGCTCAGCAGAAAGCGCCTTGTATCCATGCGCGGGCTTTCCCAAAACAGAAGCGTAAAGAGGAACTGCTTTTGTTGTTTTCTTTTTAATCTGAATTTTCACATTGTCAGGCTGATTGTAAATTTCAAGCGGCTCCAAATCAAGCTGCACAATTTTTTCATCAAGGTCAACATAAACAGGAAAATCGTAAATTCCTTCTTTTGTCTGGGACGAAATATCTATAAACGCAGTCAAATCCTTTTCCATTATAGAAGCAATCTGGTCGCGTTTTGTCCTGACTTTTACTCTTATGTATTTTACCTGCTCAAGCCCGGAAACAGGAATCATGTTTCCTTCAGCACGGACTTCAAGAGGCACAGAAAAAGTTTTTACATCAAGAAGTGAAATCTGATGGAAAAAATAAATCATCGCAGCCAGAACAAAGCAGATTGCTTTTACAGGCCAGTTTTTAGTTATCTTTGCCAGTAATTGGTTTATGCTCATCAATTGTATCCTCTATAATCTGCTGATCTGGAGTAATATCCAGCTGACGTTCAAGAATTCTTGTAACTTGATCCATTGTAAGGTCATAATGAAGCTTTGAGTCATAAGCAAGGCTGTATGCGCCGGTTTCTTCACTTACAACAAGCACAACGCAGTCGCTTACCTCGCAAAGCCCCAAAGCCGCCCTATGACGCGTTCCAAAAGTCTTTTTTATGTCGTACTGCTCGCTTACCGGAAGAAAACAGCCAGCCGCAAGAATTTTTCCACCCTGAATAAAACAAGCTCCGTCATGTAAAGGCGTATTATGTCCGAAAATTGTTACAAGCAAACTTGAAGAAAGGTCTGCATTAAGCCTTGTTCCTGTGGAAAGAATATTGTCAAGCTTTGTGCGCCGCATAAAAACAGCAAGCATTCCGCGCTTCTGCTTTGAAAGCATTTCAGCGGCAATAAGAACTGAATCCACGTAAGAATGCTTCGCCCTGCTTCCGAAAGTGAACCATTCAGCCTGACCAAGCTTAAGGAAAACTTTTCTTAACTCCGGCTGAAAAACAATCGCAAAAGCCATCATAAGTCCAGGCGCAATCACCGAAAAAATCCAAAGCAAAGTTCTAAGCTGAAGAATAACTGCAACCGCATAAGAAAGAACCACAACGACCGCAGCCCTTATAAGCTGAATCGCATTGGTTTTTGTTATAAGCTGGTAAGCCTTGTACAGAAGAAATGTAATAATTCCTATATCAAGGACAGGCCTGATAAAATCATATATTTTTATTAAAGTTTCAAACTGATTCATACTTTAAAAGCGATTTTAACACAGCAAGTGTATCTTTACAAGGAGCAACGTCATGCACGCGAACCATAAAAGCTCCTTTTAAAACTGAAATCAAATCAGCGGCAAGAGTTCCATAAAGTCTGTCCTGAACTTCCCGCCCCGTAACCTGTCCTATGCAGGATTTTCTTGAAAGCGCCATAAGCACAGGAAATTTTCCGCCGCAAAGAAAGCCGCAGTTTGAAATAAGATTCAAATTTCCTTCAAGATTTTTTCCAAAGCCAATTCCAGGATCTACGATTATTTTTTCTTTTTCAATTCCGTTTTTTATAGCAAATTCCGCTCTTTGCTCAAGATACGAACTGACTTCGTTAAAAATATTTTTGTATTCTGTGTCCGCCTGCATTGTGGAAGGAATTCCACGCTTATGCATCAAAATCACAGGAATTTTCTTTTCCGCGGCAAAAAAAGCAAGCTCCGGGTCGTCTTCCAATGCTGAAATATCGTTTAAAATGTCCGCGCCAGAATCGAACGCAGCCTGCATAACAGATTTTTTTCTTGTGTCAACTGAAATTGGAATATCGCTTTTTCTGCGGATTTCTTCTATAACGGGAACAATGCGTTTTATTTCTTCTTCCGTGCTCACATAATCTGAACCGGGACGCGTGGATTCTCCGCCCAAATCAAGAATGTCCACACCTTCATCAATAAGCTCAAAAGCACGTTCTGCGCCGCCTCTGCTTCCGCTGAAAAAACTGTCTGGAGTGCAGTTTACAATTCCCATTACAAACGCCGGAAAATCTGTTGAAATTTTTCTTGAAGCCAAATTTAAAGTTTTCATATCCGCATTAGCTCCTTAGCAGCATTTATAATTTTTTCAGAAGAAAGTCCAGCTTCGTCCAGAATCTGCTCGCGGTTTCCGTTTGCAACAAATCTGTCAGGAAAAGCCAGAACCGCAGTTTTTAAAAATGAAGTTTCAGGGGAACCGCGCACAAAACTTTCAAGCCATTCTGAAATTCCGCCCATTTTTACGCCGTCTTCTATAAAAACAATTCCGTAATAAAGCTTTGCAACGCCAGCAAAATATTTTTCATCAAAAGGCTTTATAAATCTAAGCGAATAAATGTCAGCGTCAATTCCGTCCAAGACAAGCGCGCGGGCTGCTCTCAATGTTTCTGAAAAAACGCTTCCAGTGCAAACCAAAAGCACTTTTTTTCTCCAGGAATTCTCGCCCTGCCCAAAAGAAGAAATAGACGGTGCAAAATCCGTAGTCTGCAAAAGAACGCCTTTTCCGGGCTCTACAGTAACAGAAAACGGTTCAAGCTCGGAAGGACAAGCCATTTTTGGCCAGCGGATTACAACAGGACCTTGCGCTTTGTTCACCGCCCACTCAAGGCAAAGCTCCATGTCTTTTTTTCCAGCTACGGAAATTATAGAAAGATTCGGAACAGGTCTGAAAAGCGCAATATCAAAAATTCCCTGATGAGTTTCTCCGTCAGAAGGAACAGCTCCGGCTCGGTCAAGCGCAATTATAACGTGCCTGTTTTGCAGCGCAATGTCTTCTATAATTTGGTCAACGCTTCTTTGAATAAAAGTTGAATAAATTGCAACAACTGGAATCAGTCCGCCAGCCGCAATTCCGCCTGCGAAAGTTACAGCGTGCTCCTCTGCAATTCCAACATCAAAAAATCTGTCTTTAAATTTTCTTGAAAAAGCGTCAAGCCCGGTTCCCTTTGACATTGCCGCAGTAATTGCAACAATCCTATTGTCCGCCTGAGCCATTTCAACAATTTTATTGCTGAAATTTTCTGTAAAGCTCAAGTTGTCAAATTTTTCAACAATTCCATCGCTTATATTAAAAGGCCCGACTCCATGAAAGACAGACGGATTATTTTCAGCAGGACTATAGCCTTTTCCTTTTTTTGTAACAACATGAATTACAACTGGCCGCGGAATTTTTTTCGCACGGTTAAAAACACGCTCCATCTCGTCAATGCTGTGTCCGTTCAAAGGTCCTGTATATTCAAATCCAAGGTCAACAAAAAGATTATTTGTAAAAAAAAGCCCTTTAAGTCCGCGTTTCAGCCTGAAAACAACTTTTCCAAGCCAGCGGTTAAAATAAGGAATTTTATCGATAAGACGGTCAACTTTATAGCGGAATCCGTGATAGCTGTCAGAAAAAGCAAGACTGGAAAGATAACGCGAAATTGAGCCGACATTCTTGTCAATCGACATCTGGTTGTCATTTACAACAACAATCAAATTTTTAGCAAGCTGACCTGCGTGACTCAATCCTTCAAAAGCCATTCCGCCGGTAAGAGCTCCATCGCCAATTACAACAACAACTTTGTCTTTTCTTCCTTCAAGTTCCCAGGCAGACAAAAGTCCCAACGCAGATGAAATGGAAGAAGAAGCGTGTCCTGCATCAAAATAATCGTGAGGACTTTCCTTGATTTTTGTAAAGCCAGAAATTCCGTCCTTCATTCTTATTGACGAAAACAGCTCGTAGCGACCAGTAAGAATTTTATGCGGATAGCACTGATGGCTCACATCCCAGATAATGGCATCTTGCGGACTAGAAAAACTTCTGTGCAGGGCAATTGAAAGCTCCACAACGCCAAGGTTGCTTGCAAGATGTCCGCCATTATGCCCTACAACTTCTATAATCTTACTGCGGATTTCTTTTGCCAGTGAAGGAAGAAGCTTTTTTGGAATAAGCTTTAAATCTTCAGGCGAATGAATATCATTTAAAATCAAGTTAAAGCTCCAAAAACACAAAAAAGACCGCAGTCAAATAAAAATAACCGCGGTCTCCATGAAAAAAGGCCTTTTGAAATAATCCAATAACCTTGCAAAAAATTACAAAGCTATTTTACTTACTCTTATGGCGATTTCTTCTAAGCTTCTTCTTACGCTTATGTGTCGCTATCTTTGCGCGCTTTCTTTTCTTTCCACAAGGCACAGTAGAACTCCTTACTATAATAAGTTCTCTTATTATGCGGAATTTCAGACTTTAAGTCAAGAGAAAATGCCAATTATTGCTAAAGCTCAAGCAGAATTTTGTTCAAAAATAAGATTGAATCTTCTGTAAGTGAAAAATTCTTAGAGCTGTCTGGATTTTCAGTAGTTTTAATGCCGAATTTCATTACAGGCTCAAGGCGTTTTTCCAAGTCGCCACGCCACGGCCCAACAGAACAAAAGTTTTTTTTATATTCAACTGAATTCAAGCCTTCAAAAGTCCTAAGTCCCATCATCAAAAACTCAAACTCCCGCGTTTCAAGGTCGAATTCTTCTATATTTCTTGGAATTTTTGATTCAGACGGAAACGGCTTGCTCCAGAAATTTTCATATTCCAAAATATTTTCCGTGTTTGTCCAGCGAAAACTCTTGTTTCCGTAAAAAGTTCCGCAGGCAGAACAGCCAATGCCAACATAATTTTTTTGCGCCCAGTAAGAGCCGTTGTGAACGCTTTTTTTTCCTTCACGGCAAAAGTTCGAAACTTCATACTGAAAAAATCCATTTTTCAAAAGCAAATCGCGCCCGGAAATCCACTGGGAATCAGCCTCGTCAAAGTCAAAATTTATTTTTCCAGACGAAATACTTCTTGCAAGCGGCGTTTTTTCCTCAACTGTAAGCGTATAAAGCGAAATATGCCCCGGATTGTACGAAATTATTTTTTCAAGCGACAAAAGAAATTCTTTTTCAGACTGGCAAGGAAGCCCCGCAATCGCATCAAGGCTAAGCTCGCCCTTCCAGCAGTTTTTTACAGTTTCCAAAGCCGAAATTGCCTTTTCCGCGCTGCAATGACGCTCAACTGCCCTCAACGCATTTTCATTTAATGACTGAATTCCAAGTGAAAGGCGCGTAATGCCGTTTTTCCAGGCGGAATCAAGTTTTTCTTTTGAAACTGACTCTGGATTCATTTCGAGCGTAAATTCCAAAGGCGGAATATTTTTGCAAAGGCAGGAATTTTTCAAGTAAATTGCAAGTTTTTCAATCTGACTGGCAGACAAAAGGCTTGGAGTGCCGCCTCCGATGTAAATTGTGCGCCAAAAATCAATTTTATATTTTTCAGCATAAAAAACGGCTTCATTTTTCAAGCATTCAAGATACAAATCGTCTATGCGCCCGGAATTTTCCACGCTGAAAAAGTCACAGTAGCTGCATTTTTTTAAGCAGAACGGAATGTGGACATATAAAGCCGCGCTGTTCATCAAAAATCAGTAGAGCCTCATTTTTCCAAGCGGAAAGCACTGCCAGATTACGCGGCCTTTTATCCTTGACGAAGGAATTTTTCCATAAACGCGGGAATCCAAGCCTTCTATGCGGTTGTCGGCAAGCACAAAATACTCGTTTTTTCCCAAGGTAGCTTCTTCCATCTGACCCGAGCAGCCCATTCCGTCCCATTCAACAGGAACTGAATAAATGCTTATATTGTAAGGCTTTGAAGCAAGTTCAAATTCAGTAAGATAATGCGATTGTCCGGCTGGCTTAACATAAAGCACAAAGTCTTTCATGTAGTATGAATCTCCCGGAAGAGCCACAACGCGCCTTACAGTGTCTTTTCCAGTCATTCGTGAATTTCTTCCAAACGGCGAATACTTTTGCAATGTAAAAAATTTCACCGCGGCATTTAAAAATTTCTGCCCAGCCGAAAGCTTTTCACCGTCCATGCGCGAAAGATACACAACTTGCCCGCGCGACGGATTTCGCAAAAACGGACAAACAAAGACAATTCCGCCCTTGGACACATCAGTTTCCATTGACGATGAATTTATAAAAACTGAAAATAAAATGCAGTTCAAAAAAACTGAAATAAAAACAAAGACTGAAACCACAAAGACAACAGCATGCATGAATTTTATCTGCTGCTTTTTCTTATATTCAAATGAATAATCGCCGACATTTTGTTTCATGCACAAACAATAGCAAAAAAGAACTTTATTATCAAGCAACACATTTTTGCGGCATACTGAAATTTCAGCTTCAAAAAACTCTTGTTGAAACTATTTGAAAAAAAATATACTATTTATGGATATGGAAGAAGCACGAAAAACTGTCGCACAGAACAGAAAAGCACATTTCAACTATATTGTAACTGACTCTATCGAATGCGGAATCGCGCTTGAAGGCTCGGAAGTAAAATCCATAAAAGCCGGAAACATTTCATTCGGCGACAGTTTTGCTTTTATAGAAAACGGAGAAGTCTGGCTTCAGAACTTCCATATTTCAGAATATTCATTTTCTTCAGTGTTCAACCATGAGCCGGACAGAAAGAAAAAGCTTCTTCTTCACAAAGACGAAATCAAAAGGCTTCAGAGAAAAACAGAGGAAAAAGGATTCACTCTTGTTCCGCTTGAAGTTTACCTGAAAAAAGGGCTTGTAAAAATAAACCTCGGACTTTGCAAAGGAAAGAAAGAATTCGACAAGCGGGCCGCAATAAAAGACAGAGATGTAAAGCGCGACATTGCAAGGGAATTCAGAAACAGGCTGGACGGATAAAGGGAGAAATAGTTGCAGAGCAAAAAAAATCCTGCATTAAAAATAATTATCCTCTTTTTGGCAGCTTTTGCATTTTCTGCGGAAACCGTGGACTTTTTTGCGACCGTATCATCTTCAAAAGATTCCAACATGATAAAAATGACAACGGATCTTTTTTTCTCGCAGTTTCAGGCTGTGGACGGATATTCCGTGAATGACAGAAGAAACGAAAACTACAATCCAAGCGCAGAAACCCGGAACATTTCATTTTACGCGGAAATTCAGGAAGACACGGACGGCGGCTGGCTCTGCACATTGAACGCAATAAAAGCTGATGGAAAGCAAAATGTAAGCTCCACAAAAAAATACGACACATACTATAAAATTATTCTTGACGCAAAGCCTTCGCTGGAAAATCTTCTGCAGAATCTTTCGGGGAACATTCAGCTTCCTTCACAGCCGGAAACACAGAATCAGGAAAAACAAGAACCGCAGACTTCTTCTGCAAATGAAAATTCAATAGAAGCAATTGCCGGAACTTGGACAGGCGAGCCGCTAATCGAAAAGATTTTGATTTTAAGGGGCGGACGCGGCTTTGTTATATTTAAAAACGGCGCAAGCATGAACATTTCAATAACAGTTCAAGGAAATTCTATAAAGATAAAGCAGAACGGAAAGCCAAACGCTTCATTTTTCCCGGAAATTCCGCGGCAAGAAGCATTGAAAAACGCAGCAACCGCAGCTCCAGTTGAATGGAACATGACGCTTTCAGGCAACACGCTTTCTGGAAAAAAGACAACTCTTGTAGAAAACAAAAATTCCCCGGGAGGAATTTCGCAGGGAGAAATTAAAGTCAGCTGGACTAAACGATAACGCTTCCCTGCCTTAAAACTTTCCAGCCGCCATTTTCCAAAAGCACAATAGTCGAAGGCAAAGAGCCTTTTTTGTCGCCGTCGTCAATAATCAAGTCAACTTCATTTGAAAATTCTTTTTCAATTTCGCAGACTGAATCCAACACAGGATTGCCGCTTCTGTTCACGCTTGTGCTGTAAATAGGAAATCCGCATTCGGCAATTACATTTCTAAGCCACAAGTCTCCCGGACATCGGAAGGCAACAGTTGTATTTTTTTCAGAAAAAGGAAATTTCATCGGAACTATAACTGTCAAAGCTCCAGGCCATTTTTTCGCAAGCTGTTCTGGAATTTTAAAGTCGGAATATTTTGATATTTCATCTGGAGAAGAAACAAGCTGAATAAAAGGCTTTTTTTCTTCCCTGCCCTTTATTTTTCTTATTTTTGCGTCTGTGCCGAATTTTTCCTGCAATGAATTTTCAGCAATTCCGCTGAATCCGTAGACTGTGTCTGTTGGAAGAACGCAAATTTTTCCGCGCTTCAAAAAATCCGCCGCAATACGCGCAGACTCTTCATTTTTACTGCATATCATAAACCGCAATCCCGCCGCTTGAGAATTTTTTTCTTGAAGGAAAATGAATGAAGCCTTTCTGCAAATCAGCCAAAAACAAAACAAAGTAAGCTAAAACCATTATAGTCAGCGCAGAAGATTTGCAAAGCCATTCCGGAATATATTTTACTTCATGGTGGCGGACCAAAGTTCCAGGATCAAAAATATGAGTTTCCCGGGAAGCAAGCCCTGAAATTTTTACAAGCTTTTCACTTTCAGAGACATAGCCCAGTTTTTTTGCGTAAGAGGCAATAACATCAAGGTCTTTTTGAAGCGCAATTTGCTCAAGTGAAAGCTCGTCGTAAGTTTTTTCAATTGCAGCCGTATGCGCGCTCAAAAGTTGTTTCTGCTCCTGAAGCTGTTTCATAGCCCAAATTCCGTCGCTTCCGCCTATAAAAGCCATGACGGTATAAAAAAAAGTGCCTATGAAAAATGCCGAAAGCAGTCTGAATCTTTCCATTATGAATTGAATTTCGGCAGTTTTAAGGCAAAACTGAACAGCGCATATAATTTTTTTCTGTGGAATTTTTTTTCAATATATAGTAAAATATTTGTGCTGATTTATAATAATAAAGCCGATAATTTAATAAGAATTTTTTTAAATGCAAATTTTTAAAAGGGGATTCTACATGAGCGAAACACCAGAAAACAAAAGTGAACTCGACGAATACGGTGTATGGATAAAAAGCCCTGCGCCAGCTGAAAAAACCGACGAAACACAAGCGCAGGAACCAGTAGAACTGCCAGACGATTTTTCACTAGACAACATAGAAATTCCAGAAATTCCCCTTGAACAGAGCATCGGAGAAGACTTAGAAAAATCCGTGGACATAGAGCCGGAAATTCCAGCTGTAGAAGACACAGAAATTCCGGCCAACGAAGAAGCCGCCATTGCAGACGAAATTTCCAAGTTAAACAGCTTTGACAATTTTGACATAGACATTCCAGAAGAACCAAAGCCAACTGAAACAGAAGAAGCTCCTGCTGTAGAAGAAATTCAGGCAGAGCCAAAAACAGAAGAAGCTGAAAAAGCTCCAGAGCCAGCGGCAGAAATTCCAGACGGCGAAATAGACTTAGATTCATTTTTGGACAGCAGCTCGGACGCTCCAACGCAGGACGGCGAAGTTGATTTAAGCGCGTTCATGGGAGGAGATTCAGGAAGCTCACCAGACTTTGGCGACGGCGACATTGACCTTGACGCTTTTATGGACGGAGCATCTTTTGAAGGCGAAAAAGAAGAGCAGGCAGAAATTGAAGAAGCAGATCCGCTTGACATTGACCTAGATTTTGAAGAGCCAGTTCTTGAAGGAAGCGACGCAGAATCCCAAGAAAACGAAGCCGAAGATAGCTCAGAAGATTTCGATTCCCTTTTTGAAAATTTATCTGATGAAACTCCAGAATTGCCAGAGCTTCCAGAAATAGAGCCAGAAACTTCACCTTCCCCAGCGGCGGCTTCAGCAACTGATTCAGAAGAAATTGACCTTTCAGACTTTGGATTTGAAGACAATTCTGAAAACTTGAATCCAGTTTTAGGCGATGAAAAAGAGAAAAAAGAACCGGCAGGTCCTGTTGACTATGAAATGAACGTTGACATTGAAGACGACAACGAAACTCAGCCTGAAAAAACAGAAGCATCCGCCGCGAAATCTTCTGATGATGACGACATTCAAGTTGACATTTCGCAGGATTCAGAAAAAGCAGTTCAAAAGGAACAGGAAACAGACCTTTCTTCGCCAGACGACAGCTTTGACATTGATTCTATTTTTAACAATATTGAAGACGAAAACGGACAGACTGTAGATTTTTCAGCAAGCGAAACTCCTAAAGAAGAAATAAAAGAGCCAGAGGTTGCTGAAGAAATTCCAGCAGAACCAATCGCGGATGATTTTCCAGCAGAAGAAACTTTTCCAGAGCCGGAACCAGAAATTGAGCAGCCGGAAAATGTTTTAGAAGAACCTCAAGAAAAAAACTTTTCCCCAGAATTATCTGACACAGAAATTTCTTTGGACGATTTTATGGGCGAAGAAGGCTTTACAGACGGAGGTCCGGGCGTTACAGGTCCTTACAATGAAGACGGAACTTTGATTCAGCGTGAAGAAAAAAAAGATCCGGCCGCGGAAGAACCTGAAACTGTGGAAGAACCTGAAACTGTGGAAGAACCTGAAACTGTGGAAGAACCTGAAGTCGCAGAAGAGCCGGAGATTGCAGATGAAACTTCAGTTGAAGATTTTCCAGAGCCGGATATTTTTGAAGCTCCAGAAATTGCGGATTCAGATGAAGAAGTTCCGCAGCAGGAAGCAGAAAAAGACGACTTGGATGTAAGTTCATATTTGGATGAAGCTCCTGACTACGACATGACAGGTGTAACTGTAACGCCAGAGGACTTGGAAAACATTTCCGAAGTTCCAGAAGAACCGGCAGTTCCTGACACATTTGAGGAAGAAGCCGCTTCCCTTTCAGATGAAGTTTCAGCAGAAAATCCTAAAACCGAAGAAGAAAAGCAGACATACAGCGTCTTTGCTTATAAAGACAATTCAAACACAGATACAATAGAAGAAACTGCTCAAGAAATTCCTGAAATTCAGCAAAATGAAAACGAGCAGCCACTGGAGGAAAATATGCAGACAGAAGATTTTCAGAACGAAGAAAAAATTGACAATTCTGCAATCTTAAATAAAATTGCGGAAGAGCTTGCTTCTTTGAAATCTGAAATAAACGGATTGAAAGACGAATTTGAAGAGCTCAAGAAAAATGGAGTTTCCTCTGAAAAACAAGCTGAAATTCAAGATATAGAAGAAACAGAAATTCCAGCGGAAGAAATGCCAGAACCAGAAGAGCCTTCCGCAACAGAAAAAGAAGACACAGGTTTCTTCAATAATACAGATGAAGACGACACAATTGCGCTTAGCGGCGACGAGCTTAGCAATATTCTTAATTCAGCAGAATTCACTTCGCATGACGCAGAAACAATCGACACTGCAACAGAAGAAAATGAGCCAGCTGAAGAAATTGAAGAGCCTGTTGAAGCAGAGATTTCAGAATCAGAAGAACAGCCGGAAGAAGAAATCACAGTTCCTGCCGCAGCAGAAGATTTCACCGAGCCTGAAATTTCAGAGCCAGAAGAAATCGCTGAACCAGAGCTAGACACATCATCAGAAGTTTCAGAACCAGAAATTGTAGAACAGCCGGAAGAACCAGTTCACCAAGAAGATGAAAAAGCAACCATAACAGACGAAGATATTCCTTCGCCAACTTTGGAATCTCTGAACATTCAGAATACTGAAATAGAAAACGAGCCGCTCACAGAAGACAACATTGAATATCTTACAAGTGAAGTGCCGGAAGAGCTTCGTGAAGAAGAAACTGAAACAGAAGATGAAAATCTTGAAACAGGAATCAGCGAGCATCCAGTAGAAAATGTGTTCACAAATTGGGAGGCCGCTCCAGAACCTGAAAAAACAGAAATTCAGGGTTCACAAGAAACTCCTTCTGAAGCTCCAACAGAAATCAAAGACCGCTCAAACGAAATTCCAGCTGATATGAAAGCAGAAATAAAATCTGTGCTCGCATACATGGATCAGCTTTTGGAAAATCTTCCAGAAGACAAGATTGCAGAATTTGCGCAGTCAGAGCAGTTTGAAACATACAAAAAGCTTTTTGCAGAACTTGGACTTTCATAATAAGAAGGATTCAAGAATATGATTGAAAAGAGCCATGTTTCCATTTGGAAATGTGGCTCTGTTTTTATAAAACTCGGAGAAAAAATTGATGGAATTTTCAACAGCAACAAATGGCGAAACAACTTGCACCGAAAACGGATTCCGCCTGCACTCTTCCTACAATCCATCAAAAGAAGCCGAACGATTTTGCAGCACAGCGGAATGTTCTTTTTTTCCGCGATATGTGCTCATAACGGAGCCTGCCCTTTCCTATTGCGTTCCATTTCTGAAAAAAAAATTCAGCAACGCAATCTTGTGCTGCATTAGATTTTCAAAAGAATTCGAAAACACAAATTCGAACTGGGATAAAGTTTTTTACGCTTACGGAAAATCACAAAAAACAAATCCACTTCTTGAAGAAGAAATTTTCAACTTCATGGGAGACGAGGGAATTTCAGCGTGCCTTTTTCTTTCCTGGAAACCAAGCGAAAATCCGTTCAAGGAACTTTATGAGTTTTCATGGGAAGCAATAAAAAAAGCCGTTTTAAAAAGCCGAAGCGTGCTTGCAACAAGAACTTTTTTCAGCAAGAGATGGACAAAAAATGCTCTTAGATTTTCAATGTTCTGCAAAAAAACTGCGCTGATAAAAAACGGAACATCCGACATTGTTGTATGCGCAAGCGGACCAAGCTTAAAATCAGATATTCCGTTTTTAAAAAAATACCGGGAAAGATTTTTTTTAATAGCAGTTTCGTCATCCCTGTCTCCGCTCATTTACAATGGAATCACGCCGGATTTGTGCATTTCAACTGATGGCGGATACTGGGCAAAACTTCACCTTGTTTCGTTGTGCAACTCAAAAAAAATTCCGCTCGCCTTGCCGGGAGAAGCCTCGTGCTTTGCATCAATATTGGAAAACTATGAAATAATTCCGCTTTTTTACGGAGACGGATGTTCAGAAGAAATTTTAAAAGCTTCTGGCTACAGCGGACATTCGGCATTTAGAAATGGCAGCGTAAGCGGAACCGCAGCTTATTTTGCGCTGTCAATCACAAGCGGAAAAATTTTTTATTGCGGACTTGACCTTTCATTTTCAAAAGGATTTTCACACACACAGCCAAACGAACTTGAAAAGCGAAATTCAATTTTTGACAACAGAATGCTCACAAGCGAAACTCGAAATTTTTCTTCGGAAATAAATACAGCTTCCATTAATATTTACAAAAACTGGTTTTCTTCAAATGATTTTTTCGGACGAATTTTCAGGCTAAGCGACAATTTCAAATATGATTCAGAACTTGGAAAAATAAAAGATGTTGACTGGACTTTTTTTGAAAAGCAAACTTTTGATTTTAAAAGTAAAACAAAACCTCAAATAATTGAAACACAAAATATTTTCAACAAGGAACAGCGGATAAATTTTTTACGCGACATTGTGATAAAAAATATTTCAAATCCAGAATGGATAAAAAACGCTCTGCCAGCCGAAGCCATATCTTTGGAAAGATGCAAAGACTTGTGCGAAAAAGAAAAAATTGAAAAAAGAATTCAAGAAGGAATGAAAATATTTTTTTGTGATATAATGAAAGCCCTAGGAAGAAATGTTGCAATATGATTTATTCAAATGAAATAGCCGAAGCAAAAAACGGAAGCAAAATTCCATTGTTTAAAAACGGAAAGCCTGCAAATTCAAAATACAATCCTGACGCAGAACAAATTTTATTTGAATCTTCTCCGCAAGGCTGCATCATAGTTGCAGGAATTGCCGGCGGATTTCATATAGAAAAACTTCTTAGCGAAAAAAACATTTCTCTTATAATTGCTGTTGAAGCGGATTCTGAAAGCTTAGAGTTTTGCAAGCAATTTTCTTCCGTAAAAAAAATATCAGAATGCACCAAAGTAATACTATGCGACAAATCGAATCTTGAAAAAATTCTTTGCACAAAATACTTTCCTGCGCTTTACAAAAACCTAACGCTAGTTTTTCATAGAGCATGGAAAAATGAAAATCCTCAAATAGCTCAAGAGATTTCTTTAACTGTAAAAAATTTTCTTGAAAAAGTTTCAGCAGATTATTCTGTTCAGGCGCACTTTGGAAAAATATGGCAAAGAAATATTTTGTTAAACTTAAAGTTTATTTCAGAACATAACAATGAAAATTTTTTTTCACCAAATATTGAACAAGACAAAATAAAAAAAACAGCGGCAATAGTAGCCGCAGGACCAACGCTGGATTTTTCAATAGAAGAAATAAAGCATGGAGATTTTTTTATAATTTCAACTGACACTACATTTGGCACACTTCTTCAAAACTCAATAATTCCAGATGCCGTTATAAACATTGACGCGCAGCACATTTCCTCCGAGCATTTTTTCTGCACAAAAAAAGAAACAAAAACAACTTTCGTTTTTGACTTATGCTCAAATCCTGAATCTGTAAATCTTGTTTATAATAAAAAAAATAAAATTCAGTTTTGCATAAATCAGCATCCGCTTTCGCTTCTTGCCACAAAAAATATAGATGTAAAAAAAATTGAATCGGGAGCAGGAACTGTAACAATTGCGGCGGCGGACTGGGCAAAAAACTGCGGATTTCAAAAGCTAAAATTCTTCGGTGCAGATTTTTCATATAGTTTTGGAAAACCATACACAAAAGGAACTTATCTTGAAAAACAATTTTGCTCAAAATCAGACAGATTAATTTCCGCAGAAGAAAAATACGTCGCCTTAATGTTCAGAACAGAACTAGAAAAAATCCAAGGACAAAAAAATTCTTTCACAACAGAAGTTTTAAAGCGATACAAAAAATCTCTTGAAGAATGGGCTGAAAAAAATTCATTCAAATTAGAAAATGGAATTTATATTTCAGAGAAAAAAATCGAAACAGAAAATTTCAACACAAAAAATAATTTCAATTATTCAGATTTTCACAGAGAGTTTACAAACGGAATAAAAGAACTTTTAAAAAATCCGGAGCCGGAAAAAATTTTGAAAAGCAACTGGGGACTTTCAATTTTGCCGATTCTTGCTTTTTTTAAAAACAACACACTTTTTGACAGTTTAAAACTTGCATACAATCAGGCTCTACGGTATAATTGAAGATTATGAGAGCAAAAAGAAATTCGATTTTTATAACAACAATTTGCGCCGTATACATTTTGTCATTGCTGGTTTTTATCATTTCACTTGCCGCAGAATATAAGCAAGGAGCTTTTAATTCCCAGAACAGATTCAATTCAATCACAAGGGATTTAAGCAGAATCAGCAAAAACTATGCGCCGCAAAGCAAAAAGTTTTACGATGAATTTCTAGCTTCACTCGGAAATATTTCAGACATAGCAGGACTTCAAATCAAATATGGCGAAGAGCTGATTTTTTCTTATCCTGGAAAAATGTCGGAATTTGAAAAAATAAATTCTTCACTTGTAAAAATTTATTCGACAACAGTTTTCACAGAAAATGGAATTCCGCTCTCGCTTACAGCTTCTATATATTTGCTCAAGCCTGTTTCGATTTTTTACAAAGGCCGGATTGCTTTTATAGTTGTAATAATTGCAACTTTGGCAACAGCGGCATATCTTGCGTTCTTCATAAAAAATGGAACTTTCCCAAAAGAATCAGAAACTGATGACCTTGAGCAAACTGAATATCCAGAAATAGAATCTTATGATGATTTTTCAGAAGAAAAAGAAGAGCAAGCTGATGAAGAAAAAATAAATGATGAAAACGAGGAAACTTCAGAAAATATCCCAGAACAGGAAGAAGCTCCACAAGAGCAAGAAGAAGATGTTTTGGCATTTTTAAATTCTGAGCCTGAAAAAGAAACAGACAGCGAGCTAGAAAATTCAGAAGACAAAAATGAAGATCCCGCGGAAGAAGAGCCAGCAGGACTTTTCTGCCCTAGCACAGGATTTGGCTGGGAACAATATATGCTTACACGCCTTGACAGCGAGCTTATACGGTCTGCTTCAAGTGATCAGGACTTGTCATTGTTTACAGTAAAAATCAAGAACATTGACTGGAATTCTGAATGCGGAAAAGAAATCAGCAAAACAATTCTTGAAAAAGTTAAATTCAATGATCTTGTTTTCAATTACAAAGAAGACGGAGCAAGCGCAATTTTTCAGAATCAGAACACAGACAAATCGCTTGTAATTGCAGGAGATCTTCACACAGAAATAACTTCAATTCTTTCAAAGTATAACGAACAGCGTTTTGTGGGAATTGGAATTTCATCACGGACGTTGCGCCTAATTTCTGCAACACGTCTTGCAAACGAAAGCGAAGAAGCCTTGAACAGAGCCGATGCGGACTCACCTATAATTGCATTTAGAGTGAATCCAGAAAGATATAAAGATTTTCTAGCGTCAGAATCATTTCAAGAAGAAACAACTTCTTCGGAACAAAAAGAAGGAAACGAAAGCACAGAGAACAAACAGGAAGAATAAAAAATTATTCTAACTCTTCTTCAACAGAAGCTGGTTCCTATTCAGATTCAACATTTTGCTCTGGCAGAAATTCTTCCAGTTTTTTCTTTATAGCAGGAATCGATTCTTCATCTGGAAATTTTTCTTCAAATATTTTAAATTTTTCATTCGCTTCTTCGTATTTTTTTTCAGAGACAAGGACCGCGATAAGATTTTTTAGAATTGAAGAATCGTCTGGATTATTTTCATAAAGAGAAGAATACAAATTTTCAGCTTCTTCTAAATTGCCGCGCATAGCTTCGATATAAGCCAAAGAAGTTTTTAAAGTTGTGTTTTCAGAATCATTTTGCAAAAGCTGCTCAAAAGAAGCCTGCGCTTCATTCCAGTTTTTTAAGTAAACATTGCAAAGCGCAATTTCATAAAAAGCATAGTCATGCAAAGACTCTGACGGCAAAGTTTTTTTATAATATTCAATAGCTTTGCTGTAATTTTCCAAGCTTTTATAATTTTCCGCTATTGAAAAATATTCTTCAAAAAGATTTCTTTCTATAATTTTTTTTTCACAAGGAATGGAAGTTTCGCATCTGCAAAAAACAAACGGCAGCATCAAAAAAAGAAAACTTTGAATTTTCATTTTTTTACAGATTCTTCAATAACTTTGTCATCTACAACTTTGTAATGTTTTCCGGTAATCGGATCGCGCAAAAACAATTCTTCGATTTTATTTTCAGAAATTTCAATTCCGGAAATTTTCAAAGTAAAGTCATCAGTCTGTTCAACCGCGCCGCCCGTCATTGCAAAAGAAAGTCCCAGCAAAGAACGCAACGCAACGACACTTCTTTTATCCAGCAAATGAATGCTGAAAGAAAGCTCATATTTTCCAGAATATTTAGCAGAATCTTTTTTATCAGGGAAATAGCAAAGAGAGCCGAAAATAGCATCAGTTCCAACATTTATGCTCTGCCCTATAAGGCTTCTTAAATACTGGCCGGGCTTTGTTATATAAAAAAGAATTTCACCTTGAGACAAATCTTGTGCAATCCAATTTTTCCAGGCAGTTTCTGGAGCCGGATTATTTTCCGCAAATTTCTTTAAAAGCAAATCAACATTTTGAGATGCGCAAACCAAATTTGAAGAAGGAAACGAAGCCTGAAATCCGTCCGACGCATGAGTAAACTTTTCAAATACCTTTTCATCATAAGAGACAAAAGATTTTTCCCAGCCGTTTTTCTTTGAAAGCGACGACTGAACAACAATGCGGGGAATCGAAGTTTCTGATACAATCTGAAGACGCGAGCGGTCATCCACAGTTCCAAGCCCGGCATATAAAATTTCCGTTCTTGCTGCAATGGCTTTTGCGTCTTTTTCAGCAAGCCCCGAAATTCTG
This sequence comes from uncultured Treponema sp., assembly GCF_934725225.1. NCBI lineage: Bacteria > Pseudomonadati > Spirochaetota > Spirochaetia > Treponematales > Treponemataceae > Treponema > uncultured Treponema sp. Next base: position 43,529 of record NZ_CAKVAM010000005.1, on the reverse strand, counting down.
GAGCAAAGAATTTTTGAAACAAGCTCCTGATTTTTGCTTGCAGGAACGCTCATATAAATGCTGGAATTTTCTTCAAGCAAAGAAAGCGGATCAACATTTGGAACTTCAATCTCCACTTTAGAAGATTTGCATCCAAAGAAAATCAGCATCGCAATAAAAACAGGAACAAGTTTCTTTTTCAAATCAGCCTCCAATTTTTAACAAGAACGAATTTAAATTTTCTTTACAGAAACAGTCCACTTTGCATCTTCGCAGTCAATTTCAGTTCCAGAAATATTTTCATTCCAAACGGCAGAAGACGCAAGAGTTTCTCCAGATATGAAATCCTTGAACATTTCAAATGCGGATTTCAAAACTTCAGAGCCGCCAACAGAAAGTTCAATTCGGTCTGTAACTTCAAAGCCGCTTTCTTTTCTAAGATTTTGAATTCCGCGAACCAAATCGCGCACGTAGCCTTCTTTCTTTAGCTCGTCAGTAATTTTTGTATCAAGTCCGACTGTCAAAGTTCCGTCATTTATAACTTTTAAATCTTCTTTTTCAAAACGCTCAACAAGAACATTTTCCTGATTCAAAGAAACATCTTCGCCGTCAACTTTTATAGCAACAGTTTTTCCGTCAAGAATCTGCTCAATCTGTTCAGTTGAAAGCTTTGCAATTTCAGCAGCGGCAGCTTTCATTTTTCCGCCGAGTTGTTTTCCAAGAACTCTGAAATTTGCCTTTGCCTTGTATTCAACAAGCTCATCCTCGCGCTCATGGAAAATTACATTCTTAACATTCAGTTCTTCGGCGATTGTGTTCTGCATATCTGAAAGAACTTTTTTCTCTTCAGCGTTGCGTGTAACAAGAGCTACACTTGCGAGCGGCTGGCGGTTCTTCAAGTTAAACTGATTGCGAAGGCTTCTTCCCATTGAAACGGCTTTTTGAACGCTAGCCATTTTAAACTCAAGATCTTCGTCGCGGAATTTTTCATTGTAAACAGGATAATCCATCAAATGAACAGATTCCTTGTCTTCAGAAGTCTTTAAATTCTGCCACAGTTCTTCGGAAAGGAACGGAATAAACGGAGCGGAAACAAGCGCAAATGTTTTCAAAGCGGAATAAAGAGCGCCGTAAGCTTCAAGTTTGTCAGAGTCGCTCCCAGATTTCCAGAAACGTCTTCTGTTTCTGCGGATATACCAGTTGTTAATCTGGTCAATAAAAGAAAGCATAGGATCAATCGCCGCGCTAAGGTCATAATCGTCCAAGGCAGAAGAAACATCTTTTACCATTTTCTGCGCAACCGAAAGAATCCAGCGGTCAAGAGGATTTTCAGGAAGCTTAGAGTCGAACTCGTGTCCAGTGCAAGCAACTCCATCAATATTCGCATACTGAACAAAGAATGAATAAGAATTCCAAAGAGGAAGAATAATGCTCTTTATTACATCGCGCACGCCTTCATCCGAATAACGGATTTCATCAGCTTTTACAACAGCCGAATGCATAAGGAAAAGACGGATTGCATCCGCGCTAAGCTTATTAATAGCTTCGTTAGGATCTGTGTAATTGCGCAAACTCTTGGACATTTTTCGTCCGTCACTTGCAAGAACAATTCCATTTACAATGCAGTTTTTAAACGCAGGCTTATCAAAAAGATTTGAAGCAAGAACAGTAAGTGTATAGAACCATCCACGTGTCTGATCAAGGCCTTCGCTTATAAAATCAGCCGGGAAATGGCTTTCAAAATATTCCTTGTTTTCAAAAGGATAATGCTGCTGCGCATAAGGCATTGAGCCAGATTCAAACCAGCAGTCAAAAACTTCTGGAATGCGCTTCATTGTTCCGCCGCATTTTTTGCAAGGAATAGTTATTTTATCAACAAACTGCTTATGCAAATCTTCAGGATAAACTCCGCTAAGCTCTTCAAGTTCTTTTCTTGAGCCTACACATAAAGTGTCGTTGCAGTCAGGACATTTCCAAATCGGAATAGGATTTCCCCAATAGCGGTTTCGGCTGATTGCCCAGTCTCTAGCTCCAGCAAGCCATTTTCCAAAGCGGCCTTCTTTTATATGCGCCGGCTGCCATTTTATCTGGGAATTTGCCTTTAAAAGACGCTCATGCTCATCAGCAACTTTTACAAACCAAGAGCCGATTCCTCTGTAAATCAAAGGAGAGCCGCATCTCCAGCAATGCGGATACTGGTGAAGAATCTGATCGCGTTTTACAAGCTTGCCTTCTTTCTTCAAGCGGTCCATTATGTCTTTGTCGCAGTCTTTTACAAAACGTCCTGCATAGTCTGTAACTTCTTTCGTAAATTTACATTCAGCGTCCATCGGCTCAACAGAAGGAATTCCAGTTCCCTTGAAAACCTTAGAGTCTTCTTCACCGAACGCAGGAGCAATATGAACAATTCCAGTTCCGTCTTCCGTTGAAACATAGTCGGCGTTGAACATTCTGAAAGCTCCATCGCTTCCGTCTTCCTTTACAGCCAAATCCTTGAAGTAAGGGAAAAGAGGCTCGTACTTTGCGCCAATAAAATCTTTTCCAGTTCTCTTATAAATAACTTCATAGTCGGCTTCGTTCTTGTAATAAGCTGAAAGGCGGCTTTCTGCCAAAATGTAAAAATCTCCGCTTTCCTTGTCTTTTATTTTTACATACTCGATGTCCGGTCCCATGCAAAGACCTTCATTAGAAGGAAGCGTCCAAGGAGTTGTTGTCCAGGCAAGGAAATAAGTGCTGCCATTTTCCATTTCCGAATCTTCAAATGCAGCCGGAGCTTTTGTTACTTTGAAACGGATTGTAATCGCTGGATCCTGCTTTTCTTTGTAGCCTTGGGCAAGCTCATGTGTAGAAAGAACTGTCGCGCATCTTGGGCAATAAGGAAGAATGTACTTTCCCTCGTAAATCATGCCTTTATCCCAAAGAGATTTCGCAACCCACCAGATTGATTCCATAAAGTCAGGATTCATTGTCTTGTAATCGTTGTCAAAATCAACCCAGCGTCCCATGCGCGTAATCGTCTTGCGCCATTCTGAAGTATATTTCAAAACTGAAGCGCGGCATTTGTCGTTGAAATTTGCAACACCGTAAGCTTCAATTTCGTGCTTAGAGTTGATTCCAAGCTCTTTTTCAATAAGATTTTCAACAGGAAGACCATGGCAGTCCCAGCCGAACCTGCGCTCAACTTTCTTGCCTTTCATTGTCTGATAGCGCGGAATTATATCTTTTATTGTAGACGGAATAAAATGGCCAAAATGAGGAAGTCCAGTCGCAAAAGGAGGTCCGTCATAAAAAACATATTCCTCTGCGCCTTCTCTTTGTGAAACAGACTTTTTAAAAGTTTCGTTTTCTTCCCAGAATTTTAAGATTTTTTCTTCCTGCTTCGGAAAATCAGCTTTTGAATCTACAGGATTGTACATCGCATTCCATCCTTTTATAAAATTATAAATAAATTTTAGCACAAAATTCTTTAGCCTGAATACAAAAAGCACCAGAACTAAAAAGAAAATATGAAGAAGTTTCAAAAATCAGACGAATTTTAAAACTCGTTTCATTATATCAAATTGAATCAAAATAATCTATAAACAAGAAAAATTCAACAGAGATTACCGGCTCAAGCCCCCGACAATGACACAAAAATACAGTCAGCCAAATAGATAATTTTAACCAAAAACACAAATATCTTTTTAATTCCTGCCAATTTCTATATGTCGGAATAGAAATTCCAAATATAAACTTTTTACGGTGGAAATCTAAACGGAGGAAAATCCTTTTTAAGCTGTCCAGACAACAGCTCCACTATCGGCATTGTTCTTTTCAATGCCGTTTTTGCTTTAAATTTCATTCTGTTGAATTTCAAATGCTGAACAATTATAATCAAAAACATGAAAATAATCGCTGAAATTGGAACTGCGCACGCCGGTTCCTTAGATAAAGCACGTGAACTTATTGACGCGGCCGCTTTTGCAGGCGCAGACTGTGTAAAATTTCAATGGGTTTATGCCGATGAGATTTTACATCCAGACACAGGATTTGTAAATTTGCCCGGAGGAAAAACCCGGCTTTACGACACATTTAAACAACTTGAATGCTCTTCTGATTTCTACAAAAAATGCCTTGAATATTCACATAAAAAAGGACTTTTGTTCGCCTGCTCGCCTTTCGGAACAAAATCTTTTGACGAGCTTGTAAAACTTAATCCTGACGCAATAAAAATCGCAAGTCCAGAACTGAATCATTTTCCGCTTTTACAAAAATGCGCAGATTATTATCAAAAAATTCCAATTATCATTTCAAGCGGAGTTTCAAAACTTGGCGACATAGAAAAAGCAATTCAAATAATCCAAAATAAAAAAGAATCTTGTGCAAATGAAAAATGCTTTCCAGACTTAACTTTGCTTCACTGCATAACCTTCTATCCTGCGCCGGAAGAACAATACAATGTAAAATGTGTAAAAACGCTGCGCCAAATATTTGGAATTCCAACGGGAATAAGCGACCACAGCCTTGATCCGGTTTTAGTTCCTGTTCTTACAGTTCTTATGGGCGGAAGTGTAATTGAAAAGCACATTACTTTAAGCAAGAAAGACAGCGGACTAGATGATCCTGTAGCACTTGAACCTGAACAGTTCGCAGTAATGGTTCATTCTGTCAAGCAGGCACTTTCAATACAAGAACGCTACAAAAAGGAAGGAAATGCTGTAAAAGAGAACTTGAAAAATGCAGCTGAAAAAGAGATTCTTAAACAGCTTGAATACGAATTTCCAAGTGAAAAAATCACAGCGGCGTTGGGAACAGGAATAAAAAAACTTGCAGCATCAGAAGAAGAAAACTACGGAAGAACAAACCGCTCTCTTCACTATATGCGCTCGCTAAAAAAAGGAAGCAGAATACAGCCTGACGACATTTCAGTTTTGCGGACAGAAAAAGTACTCTCGCCCGGAATAAGCCCGGAATACTTTTCCACAATAGAAGGCTCTATACTTGAAAAAGATGTACGCTCAGGCGATGGAGTCAAGTGGGAAGATTTTATCCAAAGGTAAAAAACTGACTTCTACAGCACCAAATCAGAAATAATCTTCAGTCCGCGGATTGTCAAGTCTTTGTCAACAACAGTAAACACATCTGTAATTGGTTTTAGAACTTTGTTAAGTCCGCCGGTTGCAACAACTTTTACGGTTTCAGCCTTGTCGCCGGTAAGTTTTTCGAGGTCAGCCTTAACTTGGCGAACCAGATACTCAACAAGTCCTTTATATCCAAGAACAACGCCTGCCTGAATTGCAGTTTCTGTATTCATTCCAAGGCTTGAAGACGGAGCTTCCAAAGAAACAAACGGAAGCTGGGCCGCATTAGTCGCCAAAGCTTTTATAGCAGTTCCCAAGCCAGGAGAAATAGTAACGCCACGGATTGTTCCGCTTGAATCAGCGACAGTTAAAGTCAAAGCCGTTCCAAAATCAACAGCAATAACAGGACCTTTTCCTTCAAACAAATTCCAGGCGCTTACCGCATTGCAAAGCAAATCTGTTCCAATGTTTGTATGAGGCGAATTTGAATCCAGCCTGACAGGAAGTCGTCCGCTATAGGCAAGGTCAGAAGACAAGATAAACGGATTTTTTCCGCACAAATGCTGGCATACAATAACAAAAGGTCCAATCAAGGCAGGAACAACAGAACTTATAATGCTTTTATCAAGAAATTTTGTCTGGATTCCGGCTTCCCTGCAAAGCGTAAGCAAAATAGAAGTATATTCATCTCCTGTGCGCCTTGAATCAGTTGCAATGCGCCACTGAACAGCAATTTTATCGCCATCAAAGATAGCTGCGACAATATTTGTGTTTCCAATATCCACGGCAAAAAGCAATTTCAGCCTCCAGCAATACGTTCTGTTTAATTAAAAATATTGCATTTGCCTTTTTTTTTCAAGCGAAACAAAAAAATCAGCGAAGCAAAAAATTGCCAAAATATTCATACTCATTGAGCAAATTCTATTTATATTATAGTATATTTTATTATGGAAACATTTATTCAACCAAAAATCTTAAAAGGATTCAGAGACTTTCTTCCACAAGATGAAATTTTGAGATCTGACCTAATTGAAAAACTCACAAAAACATTCCGCTCTTACGGATTCGTTCCTATAGACACTCCAGTTCTTGAATATACAGAAATTTTGCTTAGAAAAAGCAACGGCGAAACAGAAAAGCAGATGTTCCGCTTTGAAGACAACGGCGGAAGAGATGTCGCAATGAGATTCGACTTGACAGTTCCTTTCGCGAGGTTCACAGCACAGCACAAAGAAGAGCTTTACTTTCCGTTTAAAAGATACCACATTTCAAAAGTATGGCGCGGAGAAAAACCTCAGGCTGGAAGATACAGAGAATTTGTCCAGTGCGACTTTGACACAGTAGGAAGCGACAGCGCAGTATCGGACTTTGAGACGCTTAGCCTTATGAAAGCCGCCCTTTCTGCAATTGGCGTTGACGAAATAAAAATTCATGTTAACCACAGAGGCATTTTCAACCGCTTTTTAAAGAAACTTGGACTTTCAGAAAAATCGGAAGATGTATTAAGAGCAGTAGACAAGATTGCTAAAATTGGCGAAGAAAAAGTTTCAGCGGAACTTGAAGAAATTACAGGAAGCGCAGATTCAAGCGCAAAAATTATTGACTACATAAAGCCTCTTTCTTCTTTTGAAGAGACACTTTCACACATAGAAGAGCTTGCTGGCGGCCAAGATGAAGACTCAAAGCGCATGAAAACAATTTTCAGCATGATGAAAGCAGCCGGAATTGAAAACACATACATGCTTGATCCTGCAATCACACGCGGACTTGACTATTACACAGGCATTGTCTACGAAACTTTCCTTGAAAAACTGCCGTCAATAGGTTCTGTTTGCTCAGGCGGAAGGTATGATAACCTCGCAGGTCTTTACATGAAGGAAAAATTGCCGGGCGTAGGCTCAAGCATTGGCTTAGACAGGCTGATTGCAGGGCTTTCTGAACTCGGGCTTGCAAATGCAAAAGGCAGCTATCTTGATGCGGAAATATTCAACACTGATGAAAATCTGAATGTTCAATATCAGAAAGTGGCGGCAAAACTCCGAAAAGAAGGAATTTCCGTGGAAGTATTCCCAGACACTGTAAAAATCAACAAGCAGTATTCTGTAACAGACAAAAAACAAATTCCTTGGGGAATTATGCTTTCAAGCAACAGCGAAACTGAAAATACAATCACGCTCAAGAATTTAAAGACAAGGGAAATCTTTGAAGCCATTTCGATTGAAGATGCGGTAAAAAAGATTAAAGGTTAAGTTTAAATAGCTTCCCGTGTCGCAGCACGGGAATGACATTTTATTTTACATCTGCTTGAGCAAGTTCACCATTTCAATTGCTCCAAGCGCGCAGTCGTAGCCTTTATTTCCGGCTTTTGTTCCGGCGCGTTCAATAGCCTGATCAATCGTATCAGTTGTAAGCACTCCGAACATAACAGGAAGTCCAGTCTGTAGGCTAACTTGAGCAATTCCCTTTGAAACTTCAGCGCAAACATAGTCGTAGTGGCTTGTTGCTCCGCGGATTACAGCTCCAAGGCAAATAACAGCATCGTACTTTTTGCTTTCAGCCATTTTTTTTGCGGCAACAGGAATTTCAAAAGCGCCCGGAACCCAGCAAAGAGTTATGTCATCATCTTCAACATCGTGGCGAACAAGTCCGTCTTTTGCGCCCGCGACAAGTTTTGAAACAATAAACTCATTGAACCTTGCGGCGACAATTCCAACTTTGATTTTGCTTGAATTTCCAGCAACAACTTTTCCTTCAATAATTTTCATTTTTTCCTCCAAATATTTTTTTAGAATCGGCTAAACGTTAGAAAGCAGATGCCCCATCCGTTTTGCCTTTGTTTTCAAATAAAATTCATCATATTTTTGAACCGGAATTTCAAGCGGAATACGCTCCTCAATTTCAATTCCGTTTTCCTTGCAGTTCATGGCATCGATTTTCTGCGGATTGTTTGTCATAAGGCGAAGTTTTGAAACTCCGAGGTTTTTAAGAATTTGAATTCCGCACGAATAGTCCCTGGCATCTTCTGGAAGACCAAGCGCAAGATTAGCGTCAACGGTGTCCATGCCTTTATCCTGAAGACTGTAAGCCTTTATCTTGTTAAGAATTCCGATTCCCCTTCCTTCCTGAGAAAGATAAACGAGAACTCCCCTTCCTTCCTGAGAAATTTTTTTCATCGCAAGGTCGAACTGCTCGCCGCAATCGCATTTTCTTGAGCCGAAAGTGTCGCCTGTAAGACATTCGCTGTGAACACGGCACAAAACGCTTTTTCCGTCGGAAACATTTCCCATAACCAAAGCCTCGTGATGCTCGCCGGTTATTGTGTCCAAAAATCCGTAAAGCTTAAAGTCGCCGTACTTTGTGGGAAGATTCGCTTCCGCAACACGCTCAATGAATTTTTCAGTTGACTTTCTATATTCAATCAAATCGGCAATTGTTATAAGAGTCAAATTCCATTCCTTTGCTTTTTCTTCAAGTTCCGGGCGGCGCGCCATGTGTCCGTCTGCGCTCATAATCTCGCAGCAAAGTCCAGCTGGCTCAAGTCCGGCTAAGCAGCACAAATCAACAGTCGCTTCGGTATGTCCCTGGCGTTCAAAAATTCCCTTGTCTTTTGCAACCAAAGGAAACATGTGTCCCGGGCGGCGAAAATCTTCCGGCTTAGTTTCTGGATTTACAAGCGCAACTGCTGTGGCACTTCTTTCAAATGCGCTGATTCCAGTTGTCGTTGAAACATGGTCTACGGAAACAGTGAAGGCAGTTTCGTGGTTGTCCTGATTCTGAAACGTCATCGGATGAAAATTAAATTTTTTTGCGATTTCAGAACTTACCGGCATACAGATAAGTCCGCACGCATTCCGCGCCATGAAATTTATATTTTCGCCTGTAGCAAATCTTGCGGCGCAAATCAAGTCGCCTTCATTCTCGCGGGACTCGTCATCAGTAACCATTATAATTTTTCCGCTGCGCAAATCCTGCAAAGCTTTTTCTATAAGAGCGAATTTTTCAGCCTTCATTTTTTTCCTCCAAAGTAAAATGCCTTATATATTTTCCAACTATGTCGCATTCAATGTTCACCAAGTCGCCGGGCTTTTTTTTGCTTAAAACGGTGTTGCTCCAAGTATGCGGAATCACCGCCGCGAAAATAACACAAGTTGAGCCGCTCCATTTTACAGAAGCAATAGTCAGGCTGATTCCGTCAATTGCGACAGAGCCTTTTTCAATCATAAACTCACCGAGTTTTTTTTCCATTGAAAACTGAATATTCACGGCGTTTTCATTTTTTGAAAAAGCAAGAATTCTTCCAGTTCCGTCGATATGCCCTGAAACAATGTGTCCGCCAAATCTTCCGTCCGCTTTCATTGCGCGCTCAAGATTCACAAAACTTCCGGAGCGAAGGATTTTCAAAGAAGTTCGGCTGAAAGTTTCCGGCGTAACATCGGCTTTAAAAACAGAGCCAGAAAATTCAGCGACAGTAAGGCAAACTCCATTCACGGCAATGCTTTCGCCAAGCACAAGTTTTTCATCAAAATCAGACTGAATCTCAATCGAAAAAGAATGGCCGGATCTCACAATATTTTTTACAGTTCCAAGACTTTCTATAATTCCCGTGAACAAAATTATTCCTCCAAAACTGGATTTTGAAAATTGTATTCCAAAAGCAAATCGTCAGAAAAAGTCTTTACATTTTTCAGCGAAAGATTCACGCAAGACAAAAGGCTTGAACATTCAATTCCCTGAACCGGCGAATGAACTGCTCCGTTTATTCCGCCCAAAATTTTTGGAGCGACAAAGCAAAGCACTTTGTTTACAAGGCATTTTTTTTCTTTTCCGTAAAAAAACAAACTTGAATTAAGAGAGCCGCCGGATTCAACAAGAACGCTGTCAATTGAAAGCTCGCCAAGTTTTTTCAGCACTTGAAAAATGTCGATATGCGAATCTTTTTTTTCTACTTGAATTACTTTTGCGCCTTTTTTTTCAAGAGCGGATTTTTTTTCAGAATCCGAGCAAGTAAAAATTATAAGCGGAACTTCATTCGCAGTTTTTACAAGATTGCATTCAAGCGGAATTTTCAGTTCTGTATCAAGAACAACGCGAGCCGGCTGTTTCAATTCTTCGCCTTGAATTCTGCAAGTCAAAAGCGGATTATCTTTTAGAACAGTTTGAATTCCGCACATAACGGACGCAGTTGTTCCGCGCAAATAATGAACATATTCCCGCGAACTTTCGTTTGTAATCCATTTGCTTTCGCCTGAAGAAAGTGAAGTTTTGCCGTCCGCGCTTTGCGCATATTTTACAATCACAAAAGGAAGTTTAGTTATTATATAATGGAAGAAAATTTCATTCAGAGAATCGCATTCAGTTTTCATAAAATCCCGGAAAACTTTTATTCCCACATTTTCAAACTGAGCAACGCCTTTTCCGTTTACAAGAGAATTCGGATCGCGGCTTCCAATCACGACATTTTTTATTCCGGCTTCTATGATTGCCTGAGTGCACGGCGGCTGTTTTCCTGTATGGCAGCAAGGCTCCAATGTAACATAAAGATTCGCCCCGCGGACACAAGAATTTTTTTCAGCCGCATTTTTTAAAGCATCTCGCTCAGCATGAAGATTTCCGTATTCGTGATGAAAACCTTCCGCAATAATTTTTCCGTCTTTTTCAATTACCGCGCCAACAAGAGGATTCGGATGAACTTTTCCGCCGCCTCTTTTTGCAAGCTCAATTGCACGCTGCATAAAAATTTTCTGAGGAACAAAAATAGCGTTTTTCTCTTCTGCAAAAGCTTCCATACAAGAAAGTTTTATATCAAACTAAAAATATTGTCAATACAAGCCGCTTATGCTCGTTTGACAATAGAAACATTTTTATCTATTATATATTGTTATGAAAAAATGCGGAACTATGCCACTCATTCTTAGCGGAGCATTGCTTTTTTTTGCGCTTGTCTTTGGCTCTCTTCTTGGAGCTGGACTTGCGGCTACACGGAATACAATAAATACTGAAAATTTCACAGATTTTGAAACTTCACTTCCTACAAGACTTTTGGACATAAACGGAGAACTTATAACTGAATTTGCAAGCGACGAGCGGCGTGAAATAATCGCACTGAAAAATCTTCCGCAGCACATGATTGATGCGCTTCTTACAAGAGAAGACCGCATTTTTTACAGCCACCACGGATTCAGCGTAAAAGCTTTGTTCAGGGCAGTTGTCGGAGTTCTTACAAGAAGCTCGCTTGGCGGAGGCTCAACACTTTCACAGCAAATCGCAGGAACTTTGTATTGCGACCGTCAGGAATATTCAGTCAAGCGAAAACTCAAGGAACTTTGGTGGGCAATCCAAATGGAGCGCAGATATTCAAAGGATGAAATCTTAGAGCTTTATCTGAATAAAATTTATTTTGGCGGCGGAACCTACGGAGTCAACGCGGCAAGCAAATATTACTTCGGACACGATGCCACAGAAATAACTCCGGCGGAATCTGCAATTCTCGTAATTCAGCTTTCAAATCCTTCTTTCTATAATCCGTTCGAACATCCAAACCGGGCAATGGCAAGGCAAAAAGATGTTCTTGAAGCGATGGTGAATTCCGGCTACATTTCACAGCAGCAGGCAGACGACAGCTTTGACACATACTGGGCAAACTTTGACTACACAAGAACAAATGCTTCCGCGCACGCAATGCAAAATGACGAAGCGCCTTGGTTCAGCGAATATGTAAGAAGAAATTTAAGCGGAATGATTTACGGAACAGAAGACATTTACACAAGCGGATTCACCGTAAACACAACATTGAATCTTTCGCACCAAAAAGCCGCGGAAGAAATAATGCAGGATTATATCCATGCGGCAAACAGACTTTACCAGCGGACGATGAATTCCCACGAGCGTGCGGCGTTCAGCAAATATATTCCGCTCACAGAACTTTTCAGCCTTGTATTCGACTTGCCGGACTTGAAACTTGGCGAGCAAAGAAATCAGGCAACGGCAATGAATCAGTACCGCGATGAAATAAATCCTATAATCGACGTAATGTCCATGGTCTGCGGAATTGAATCTTTGAAAACTGAAATCGTCAACAAAGGAAATTCCTTGATTCAGCAGAAGGCGGAAAAAACAACGATTGAAGGAACAATGATTGCCATTGAAAATTCAACCGGCTACATAGATGCGCTTGTCGGCGGCTCAAAATATGACAAGACAAACCAGTTTATCCGCGCGGTACAGGCAAAGCTTCAGCCTGGCTCAACATTCAAGCCGCTTTATTATTCCGAAGCAATTGAAAGCCAGAAATTCACAATGACAACAATTATAAGCGACACGCCTCAGGTTTTCCACAAAGAAGATGGAACTCCTTATATTCCGCAGGACTTTAAAGGCCAGTGGGAAGGCGATGTTGAATTCTGGTACGCCCTAGCCCACTCCATGAATGTGCCTTCAATAAAAGTTTTGGACACAATTGGATTCGACTCAGCAATAAAAAGAACTTCCGCGCTTTTAGGAATTCCTTCAAACGAATTTGAAGCAAGGCACTTTGAGCCAGTTTATCCGTTTGGACTTGGAGTTTGCTCTGTGCGCCCAATTGAAGTTGCAAAAGCCTACGCCACAATTGCAAACCACGGAAAAGAAGTCAAGCCGATTGCAATTCTTTCAGTTGAAGACAAAAACGGAAACATAATTTTCAATCCGGGAAAAGAACAGGCAGACGCACAAAAATCCAGAAACGGAGCAAAGCAGATTCTTACAGAAGAAACGGCGTTTATAATGCAGGAAATTATGAAGAATACTGTGGCAAGCGGAACTTTAAGATACGGCTCTGACTGGGACTCAACATATTGGGTTACAGGAAAAAGAAAAGGCCGCGGAAACAAATTCAACTTTGTAAATTCAAACGGAAAAACATTCCAAATGCCTGTAGCAGGAAAAACAGGAACAACGCAAAACTGGGCAGACGCTTGGGCAGCAGGATTTACACCATATTACACTTCTGTTTTCTGGTTCGGATTTGACAAGCCGGGACAGTCGCTTGGACTTTCGATTACTGGCTCAACTTTGGCTGGCGTTGCCTGGGGCGACTATATGAATGCCGCAAACCAAGGCAAGCCATACAAGCCGTTCTATGACGAAAAGCCAAAAGACTTGATTCAGCTTGAGGTCTGCACAAAAAGCGGTGGAATCTTGACTCCTGAATGCGGAAGCAACAGAATTACCGCATATTATTATCCAGGAACAGAGCCGACAGAACCTTGCAAAAAACACACTGATGATTCTGGCAGAAATTTAGGTGCCGCAAGACTTCAAAAAGCAAGAATCAGGGCTGGATACTATTTTGACGAAGGAATTGACGACAGTCCGCTTATGGTTGACTTGAGTTTCCTTAAGAGCGGAAAACTTTCTTCTGAAATAAGGCAGGAAGAATCCGAATATGAACTCTTGCAGCCGCAGAGAAATTCCGATGATTTTTCAAACTGGCTTCTTGACTAAAAAACAAAGATTGCCTATTTTTTAATTAAATGCTTGTAAAAATTGAAGACATAAAAGTAAAAAAAAGAGTTCGCCGTGATTTGGGAGATTTGACCGCATTAAAAGAAAGCATGCACCGTTATGGTCTTATGAATCCAATCACGCTGAATTCAAACTACGAGCTTGTGGCAGGAGAACGCAGGCTTGAAGCAGCAAAATCTTTAGGCTGGGAAAGAATCAACGCAAATGTCCTTGACTCAAATGTTGACAATATCCGCCAGCTTGAAATGGAGCTTGAAGAAAACAATCAACGCAAGGAATTTACAGACGAAGAACTTATGGAAGGATACAAGCGGCTTGAAAAGCTAAAAAATCCTCCGCTGATTATGCGGCTTCTAAAATTCATCGCCAATATCTTTCTAAAAATCGCAGAGTTTATAAAATCGCTTTTTGGAAAAAAATAATTTTTAAGCATTCAACAATTTCTCTTTGCATTTCAACATTTTGTGCCTTATAATTAAAGGATAAAAAATATCATGTTTAAAAATTCAGCAAAGCATTTTGGAGGCGCATCATGAAAAAAATAAAAATCACATTTCCAGACAATTCATTTATAGAAGCAGAAAATGAAATCCGCCCGATTCTTTTCCTTGAAAAATTCAACGCGCAAAATAAAAAAATTGTCGCAGTAAAAGTAAACAACGAAATCTGCTCATTGGACAGCCCGGTAAACATAACTTCAAGCATAGAGCCAATTTTTTCAGACTCAAAGGACGGAAGCGCAATCTACAGAAGATCCCTTTGCTTTGTTTTAGCGGCGGCGGCGCATAAAATTTTCCCGGGCAAAAGACTTTTAGTCGGACACAGCTTGGGCTACGGCTACTATTACACGCTTGAGCTTGGCGAGCCTCTTACAAAAGAAAATATTTTAAAGCTAAAAAATGAAATGGAGCAAATCATAAAAGATGACAAAATAATTGAAACCGACTTCATTTCATATTCAGAAGCCTGCTCACTTTTTGAAGAGCTCGGACTTACAGAAACCCGCAAACAGCTGAACTACAGATGTCCTTCCCGCGTTCAGATTAACAGGCTTGAAGGATTTTCTGATTTGTATTTTGGACCGCTAGTTGGAACGACTGGCATTTTGAATGTTTTTGACTTGCTTCCATATAGCGACGGATTTCTTTTGCGATTCCCCAAAAAAGACCAGCCTGAAAAGCTCACGGAATTTGTTGACCAGCCGAAGCTCTTTGAAATTTACAAATCATACAAACTTTGGGGAAAAAGACTGAATGTAACTTCCGCGGCAAGTTTAAACCAGTTGATTCATGACAGAAAAGAATCTGAATTTATCGATATAACAGAAACGCTTCAGACAAAAAGAATTTCTACAATCGCAGATGAAATTCTAAAAAAGAAGTCAGCAAGAATTGTCCTCATAGCAGGCCCGTCTTCTTCCGGAAAAACAACAACCAGCAAAAAACTTGCATTGCAGCTCGAAGCAATCGGATACAAGCCAAAAGTTATAAGCCTTGACAGCTATTATCTTGGACGAGCGCAAACTCCAAAAGATGAAAACGGAAACTACGACTACGAATGCCTAGAAGCCTTGAACATTGAGCTTTTAAACCAGAATCTTGTTGACTTGTTTGCCGGAAAACAAATCAAACTGCCGTCTTATGATTTTCATGCCGGAGTAAGCTATTTCAAAGGCGACACAATGACTTTGGAAGAAAGCGACATTTTAATCATGGAAGGAATCCACGGACTCAACGACAAGCTTACGCCTTTAGTTCCGGCAGATAAAAAGTTTAAAATCTACATTTCCGCATTGACCCAGCTGAATCTTGACGATCACAATAGAATTTCAACAAGCGACAACAGGCTCATAAGAAGAATTGTAAGAGATTCACGCTACAGAGGAAAAAGCGCGGCAGACACAATCGCAATGTGGGAAAGCGTTCAGAAAGGCGAACAGCTTCACATATTTCCGTTCCAAAACAACGCCGATGCAATGCTGAACACTGCGCTGGACTATGAGCTTCCAGTTTTAAAAGTTTATGCAGAGCCGCTTTTAAGATGCGTAAGTCCGCTCCAAAAAGAATATGCAGAGGCAAACAGGCTTCTTCAATTCTTAAACTGCTTCTCTACAATTCCTGCAACTTCTGTTCCAACGCAGTCTATAATCAGGGAATTTATCGGCGGAAGCGCATTTAAATACTAAAGCAAATTTTTTCTGGCAGTCACAATATCGTCGGCTGCCAATTCCTCTGCTTTTAAGCTATCTTTTTTCCACTGACGGAATTTATTTTCCTTTAGCTTTTCAAGGACTTTGACTTTTTGCATTGCCTGCCGGACAACTTCGCGTTTTTCATCTGCGGCAATCTGCGCCGTGGCAAGTTCTTCCAAAAATTTTTCTTTCTTCTGCTCAAGCATGAAAAAAAAAGACTGGATTTCAGCCTGAACAAGAAAATCTGTATTTGTGTCGAAATTTTTTATCGTGGAAACTTTCCGCCTTGCAATGGATTCAAGCTCGCCCTGAATTCTTGAGACTTCTGCATTCGCCTTGCCAAGTTCCATTTCTGCCTGACGCTGCTCAAATATTCTGAGGTCAAGAATTTTCTGCATTGAAAAAGCAAATTTTTTCATAAAGATAAAAATCAAGCAGGAGATTCTGAATATTCGGCTTCAGGAATTTCAATTCCGCTTAATTCAGAAAGAGATTTCAACGTATCTTCAATTGTAAGATGGCTGTTTTCTTCCTGGCACAAAAATTCTTCAACAGCCTGATGATGGTCAATGGCTTCGTCAATTTCCGGGGAAGAGCCTTTTTGGTAAACGCCGGCATTTATCATTTCTTCCTGCTCTGAATAAACGGAAATCCAACGGCGCACACGCTGCACGGCTTTTTTTGTGCAAGTTCCAGAAACGCGTTTTGAAAGACGGCTGATGCTTGTAAGCATATCGATTGCAGGATAATGCTGACGGGCCGCAAGGGAACGCTGCAAAACAATGTGTCCGTCTAAAGTTCCGCGCACTTTATCAGCAATAGGCTCATCCATGTCATCGCCGTCAACAAGAACTGTATAAAAAGCGGTAATGCTTCCTTTGTCATTTGTTCCTGTGCGCTCAAGAAGCTTTGGCAACATATCAAAAACGCTCGGAGGATAACCTCTTTGCGCAGGAGGCTCGCCTGTTGCAAGTCCAATTTCCCTTTGCGCATGGGCAAAACGAGTTACGCTGTCAAACATCAGCATAACGTCCTTGCCTTGGTCGCGGAAATATTCAGCTATGGCAGTTGTAACATAAGCGGCTCGCAATCTGGAAATAGAAGGCTGGTCGCTAGTTGCAACAACAAGCACAGAACGTTTAAGTCCTTCATCTCCCAAGTCGCGCTTTATAAAGTCCATGACTTCGCGTCCACGCTCACCGATAAGACCGATTACGTTTATATCAGCATTTGTATTTCGCGCAATCATTGAAAGAAGCGTTGATTTTCCAACTCCTGAACCTGCAAAAATTCCAAGACGCTGACCTTTTCCGACTGTGAGAATTCCGTCAATAGCGCGAACTCCAGTTACAATGCGCTTGTCAATCGGCTTGCGTTCCATTGGATTTGGAGGAGATGCCAAAGCCGGATAATAAGCTTCTGGGAAAATTTCACCTTTGCCGTCATAGGGCTTTCCAGTTGCGTCTATTACGCGTCCCAAAAGCGACAGTCCAACAGGAACTTCCAGAACGTGCCCGGAAGCAACAACTTCACAGCCAACTTCAATTCCCTTTGTCTCTCCGTAAGCCATAAGACGCACAGAAGAGCCTTCAAGACCAACAACTTCCGCAAGAACAGAACTTTGAATACTTGGAATATGAATTGTGCAGATTTCGCCGATTACAGAGCGAGGACCTTTGCTTTCTATCATAAGACCTTTTACGCCTATGACAGAGCCGGTATATTTTATGGGTTCAATCCGTTCTATGCTATGAATGTATTTATCAAAAAAATTTTCCATTTTAAATTATCCCGCAACGACTGAAAACTATGCCTTGCAGATTTTTTAGCAAACTGACTTTCTTCTACAAGCACAAAAATAGATTGCCGGAGCAAGTCCGGCAATGACAAAGAAAACAAACAAATAAATCAACTGTCGGGATTTATAACTTCTGACTTGCCCACAGTTTTTATTGGCGAAATATTCAAAATCTGAGTTTCAAGTTCATTCAGCTGGCTTGAAATGCGCGCGTCAATTGCGCCGAAGTCCGTTTCAACAATGCAGCCGCCTTTTTCAACGGAACTGTCTTCAACAACAGAAATATTTTTGATATTTTCAACCTGACGGATAAAGTCTTTTATATGCTCGGTTGTAAGCTTCACATCAGCAAGATTTACGCGCAATGTTACATCTCCAGAGCCTTTTACTTTTTTCAAAGCCTGAAGAACATTCGACATTATAACGCTCTTTTGATTTTCGCTCATAATTTTTACAACTTTGCGCGCTATCAAAATCACAAGATTCACAATCTGCTGCTCTGTGTTATCAAGAATTTCCTGCCTTTTTGCCTGTACAGCTTCAATCATTTTGTGAATGCGCTCAACAAGACGCTGGGCTTCTTCATTTCCAGCCTTATAACCTTCTTCATGGCCGGCTTTAAATCCTTCGCTCTTTGACTTTTCAAAGATAGATTTTTCTTCTATTTTTGCGTTGGAAATAATATCCTGCGCTTCAGCTTTTGCCTTTTCAACAATATCCTGAGCCTCTTTTTGCGCCTGGGATTTTATTATTGCCGCCTGATCGCTTTGATGCTTTACCTGAGCAAACGCCGCATCTTCCGCATTTTTTACAATCTGATCTGCGTCTGCCTGAGCCTTTGCAAGCATCTTGGCCTTTTCATCTTCCCACTGAAGCTTAAAAGCCTCCGCTTCCTTGCGCAAGTCATCAGCTGTAGGTCCTGTATATTCTGGAACTTCCTCAACTTTTTCTTCTACAGGAGGCGCAAAATTTTTTGTAAACTGAAGGACAACTTCGCCCTTAGTATTGTTAACTTCTGCCGGTCTGAATACAGTTTGTGCCATGCTAAATGCCTCCAGTCAAATCAGACTACCATTTCATCATCGCTAGAACGAGCAATAACAATTTCACCAGAATCTTCAAGACGGCGGATTACGCTAACAATCTTCTGCTGGCTTTCTTCAACATCTTTCAAGCGGACAGGTCCCATATATTCCATGTCTTCTTTTAACATTGAAGCGGCTCTCTTTGACATATTGCGGAAAATCTTATCCTGAACTTCTGTATCAACTGATTTCAAAGCCTTTGCAAGCTCCTGAGTATCAACTTCACGCAGAACTTTCTGAATCGCGCGGTCATCAAGCATAACAATATCTTCGAAAACGAACATTCTCTTCTTGATTTCTTCCGCAAGCTCTGGGTCGTCTTCTTCAAGAGTTTCAATAATCGCCTTTTCAGAAGAACGGTCAACAAGGTTAAGAATTTCAACAATCGAGTCAACACCACCGGCAGCTGTGTAATCTTCGCTGGAAAGAGTTGAAAGTTTCTTTTCAAGAACACGCTCAACTTCACGCAGAACTTCCGGGCTTGTGCGGTCCATTGTTGCAAGACGCTTTGAAACTTCCGGCTGAATTTCCGCAGGAAGATTCTGAAGAATTGTTGCGGCTTTCTGAGGCTCAAGGTACGCAAGAATAAGAGAAATTGTCTGCGGATATTCCTGCTGAACAAAGTTCAAAAGATGAGCTGGATCTGTTCGGCGGATAAAATCAAACGGACGGACCTGCAAAGAGCTTGTGAGTCTGTTGATAATATCAATTGCCTTTTGGCTTCCCAAGGATTTTTCAAGAAGCTCGCGGGCAAAGTCAATACCGCCAGTTGTAATAAAATTCTGCGCCTGCATAAGTTCTTGAAATTCTTCAAGAACCTGATCTTTAAAGTCTGCGTCAATTGTATCAAGGCGCGCAATTTCAAACGTAAGAGTTTCAACTTCATCTTCGCGCAAGTGCTTCATTACATCAGAGGCTACATCGCTTCCGATTGCAACGAGGAAAATAGCGGCTTTTTGGCGGCCGGTAAGATTCTTATAATCCTTGATTCCGCCTTTTTTCTTGCTTTTTTTGCCGTCAACAAGTTCTTCTGCCATAAACTATTCCTCCATAAGCCAAGTGCGGATAAGCATTGCAACGTCTTCCGGATGCTCTTTTGCCATTGCAATCGCATTTTCCTGAAGCTCTGCCCGCTTGCGCTCTTCAACAGACATTGTAACTTCCATTCCCTGTTGCTGGGCTTCAAGAAGCGCTCTCTGTCTTTCTTCTTCCTGCTGACGAATTCTAGCTTCCTCTGCAAGACGGCGGCGGCGTTCAATCTCTCTGCTGATAATACGGAATGCAATGAACGCAATAAGAATTATAGCAATTCCAATCAGGCTGAACATAATTGTGCGGTTTCTGTTAAGCTGCGCAATATAAGCCAGATCTTCTTTTTCCTGCTCTTCTGTTCTGTCAAACGGAATATTTGTAACTGTAACGCTGTCTCCTCTGGCTCTGTTATAGCCGACAGCATCCTGAACAAGTTTTGTTGTATTTGCAAGCTGCTCTGGAGTAATAGGAATGTACTCGCGCTTTAAATGTCCGTTTTCAAGAATAGGACGATTGTTTTCATCATAAACTTTGCGCCACTGGCCGTCGATGTTTACAGAAACTGTAATGCGGTCAATCTTAGGGCTTGTAATTTCAGAAACATTTTTTTCATTCAGCGCATAGTTGCGTTTTACACCTTCTTCTGTGGATTTTCCCACGACATTTGACATATCGCTGTAAACTGGAGGATTCTGGCCTTCAACTCCAGCCGGACCTTCAGGATTGTAGCCGGTTCCAGTAAACGACTTGTTTACAGTTTCTTCCGACAAAGTGAGGCTGTTTACAATTTCAGAGTCGTCATAAGGAGTATTCGGATTGTCTGGACGGATTGTGATTCCGCCGTATTCTCTTGAAGTAGTTGTGCGCTCAGACATATTCATGTCAATCTTGATGTTCGCAACTCTTACACGGTTGTCAGAAAAAGTTCCCTTCAATGCGGCAAGAACAAGGCCTGTATATGTAGTTTCCTGCTTAAGAATAAGCTTTCTCTGTTTTTCTATATTTGAAATACGGTCGCTTTCAGCCATGCCTTCAAAGTCATTTATTTGAATATTTGAAGCGCCGTCGTTGATTACGATATTTTCGTCGCGCAAACCTTCTACGCAGGCTTTTATGAGATTTTGGATTCCGCGGATTTTGCGCTTGTCTGTAAGAACATCGCTGTTTCCTTTTGCATACAAAACAATGCTTGCGGATGTAGGATTCTGATTTTCTGTAAACAAAGCTTCATCAGGAAGCACAAGATTTACTTCCGCGCGCTGGATTCCGTCCAAAGACTCAAGCTGCTGCTTTAATGCTGTTTCTGTCGCGCGCTGCCAGTTCACCTTATCATCAAAGTCTGTTCTTGACCAACGCGTAACATCAAAAAGGCTGTAGGCATCAAGGCTCGAAGGTGCATATCCTTCAGCAATGAGGCGGCTTCTGTATTTTTTTGCTATATCGCTGTTTTCAACAGAAATATAATTGTCCGATGAAACATAGGCCTTTACATTGTCCTGATCAAGGCGGGAAAGAATAAGTTCCCGTTCTTTTTCATCATTTACCGGACCGTTAAAAAGGCGCACTGTGGAAGGGCGAGACGACATAGAAGCCATAAGAACAATCACCGCTATAGCAACCACAACGATTGCAGCCACAATAGCTTTTTGGAGAGTTGTCCACTTCGCCCATTTTTCTTTAATGGTTTCTAAATTTTTCTTGAACCATTCGTTCATATTCCCCTCCCATGAACGAACTCATTTTATTTCTATTTTACGCTGTCCCACTCGCATAAAAAGATAGGACAGTATAACACAAATTCCCGAATTTGACAATAAAACTTTTCACCAAACTAGCGCGCTATCTGTTCTGCGAAAGCTCATTCCAGCCTTTTACAAGACGGTCGATTACATTCTGCGCAAGATCCAGCGACATCTGGGCTTTTGCCATGGCAGTTGTAACATCATGGATGTCCACGCTGTCCGGATCTGTTATGACTTTTTCCTGAAGAGCAGAAACATTGAGCTGCTGGCTGTTCATTTCGTTTACAGCTTCAAGAAGGTAAGTTCTAAAAGACTCTTTCTTTTCAGCACCGTCAACAGAAGCGTTTTCGTTTCCCTTTAAAGCCTTGCTGACATTTCCAATGGCTGAAGTCCCAAGATGAGACATATTTGACCTGTTAAGCTCCATTGAGCCAAAAGAAAGATTCATAGTTCCTCCCGTTTACTGATTAACTGCAACTAGCGACTGCCGATTTCCAAAGCAGAGGCAAACATTTCCTTGCTGCCCTGAATAACAGAACTGTTGGCTTCGTAAGCACGGTTTGCGCTTATCATGTTCACCATTTCATTTACAATATTCACGTTAGGATATTCAACGTAGCCTTTGTTCGGTCCAGACTGAATCGCATCCGGGTGGCTTGGGTCGTAAACCATTCTGCCCTGCTCGCTGTCTTTTACGATTTCACGAACACGAACGCCTTTTCCAGGTCCGTTGTCCAGCTCTGAATCCACAAAAGGAAATCTCCACTGAGGATTTGAAGAAGCAATAGGCTCAATAATCACGCTCTGCTTGCGGTAAGCTCCGCCTTCCTGAGTACGCGTTGTTGTGGCATTTGCAATATTGTTTGAAATGACATCAGTGCGCAGACGCTCCACGCTCATGCCTGTTGCCGCTATGTTTATGCTTGTAAATAATCCCATACTTTTCTCCAAAACTCAATAGTAAAAATAAACTATATTGACTTCATTGCAGTCTTGACCTGTGAAAACTCAAAATTCATAAGCTGGGTCAAAAGTCGGTACTGCATCTGAATCTGAACAACATTCATTGCTTCCTGCTCTGCATCAACATTGTTTCCGTTGGCTTTTGAAGCAGTTGTGTAGTCGGAAACACGTCTAGGCTCAACATCACGCCAATCGCGCGGAACTTCGCTCTGAATATGGCGCGCGTCATTTGTCGCCATGCGGAAAGAACTGTGCTCGTTGTCGCGGCTAATGAAGGCTTTTTTCAGCTCGCTTTCAAAGCTTACGGACTGTCTCTTGAAATTCGCAACTTCGCTGTTTGCAATATTGTTTGCAGTAACCTGATAGCGGAGGCTTTCAACATCAAGAGCGCGGTGAAGCAAATCTACAGAATTTGAAAAACTGTTCATACTCTGTTTATCGGCATTTCAGAAAAAAAGTTTATAGTATATTGCAAAGCGTTTTCCACGCTGATATTATAGGCGCATGGCAGAGCGGAACAAGAGAATGAAATCTGTAATCCTTTCATTAAAAGAGTCCGGAGAAAACAACAGGCTTGTAAAAGTAATTTCTGCGGAAAACGGAATTTTCAACGCAATGCTCTACGGAGGCCCAAAAAGCCGCCTGAAGTCCCTTGTTCAGCCGTTTTATTCAGGAATCCTCTATATATACAGCGATGAATCCCGCAATTCAATAAAAATAACCGACTTTGACGCGCAAAACTGCCATCTTTCGTTCAGGACAAGCCTTCTAAAATCCTGGGCGGCATCGTTTGCCTGCGAGCTTGTGCTAAAGACAAAATGCGCCGGAGAAACAGAAAAAGCCTTTGTGCTTCTGTGCGCCTTTCTTGACGGAATAGACAGCGTGGACGAAAACGAAGTCCGCCTTGGAATCCTGCGCTTTCTCTGGAGATACCTTGGGCTTTTGGGGCTTCAGCCTGAACCTAGAACCTGCTGCGGCTGTGGCTCTTCACTTTTAAGCCATGAGCAGAACGCAAGCTATATGGAAAGGCAAAACGGATTTGTCTGCGCGGACTGCATTTCTTTCGCCCCGGAAAACAGAATGCAAGGAAACTTCAGAATCGACCTTGACTCGCTCACCTACCTTGCCGCCATAAACGAGCTTCCGCCCGGACAAGTAAGAAAACTGCTTGTTCCCTCGGAATCCGTTTACAACATGAAGCGGCTTCTGTACAGCATGATTGAAAAAGCCTGCGGAATCCAGCTTGAAACCTTAAAAAGCGGAATCGGAATACTTTAGCCGGAAATTTCTCCCGCATTATCGCCCACTTCACAACGCACTTCACTTGAACAAGACATGGCAAATGACTTTTTTTTCTTTTTGGGATATAATAATATATGTGTTCTTAGTTCGAATATTTTGTCATTGCTGTGCTTGACACGGCAATCTATGCCTGCAGAAGATTCCCTCATCAAGTGCGGGAATGACAAAAAGGTTCAGATATATCAACGACATTAAAAACAACACTTAACAGCGGAGGTCAAAATGCGTGTGGCGGACATAATCATTAAAAAGCGTGGAACTGGAAATCAAAAAGGACAGGAGCTTTCGCGTGATGAAATAGAATTTCTTGTGAACGGCTATGTTGACGGTTCAATTCCTGACTACCAGATGTCGGCTTTTCTTATGGCCGTTTATTTCAGCGGAATGACGTTCGAGGAAACAGGAATTTTAACAGGCTGCATGCTTAAATCCGGCGACACAATCAACCTTGAAAAACCCAAGGGGCTAAAAGGACCTTTTTTGGACAAGCATTCCACAGGCGGCGTGGGAGATAAAATCAGCCTTCCGCTTGCGCCTATCGTGGCGTCTCTTGGCGTAAAAATTCCCATGATGAGCGGCAGAGGGCTTGGGCACACAGGCGGAACTTTGGACAAGCTTGAATCAATAGAAGGCTACAATGTGAATCTTAACGAGGAGCAGTTCGCTTCGATTATCGAAAAGACAGGCTTTGCCATGATGGGACAGACAGAAAAGATTGTTCCGGCAGACAAGAAAATGTACGCCTTGCGGGACGTTACAGGAACTGTTGAAAGTGTTCCTCTGATTACGGCAAGCATTCTTTCAAAAAAAGTCGCGGAAGGAAGCGATGCCCTTGTGTTTGATGTAAAGTGCGGAAAAGGCGCATTTATGAAAAGCGAGGCGGATGCTGAGCAGCTTGCGTCGTTTCTTGTAAAGACAGCCCAGACAATGGGAAAAAAGTCCTGCGCGCTTCTAACCAGAATGGACTCTCCTCTTGGATTCAAAGTAGGAAATTATCTTGAAATAGAGGAAACTCTTGAGTGCCTGCAAGGAAAAGGTCCTGCCGATGTAATGGAGCTTACCTATGAGCTTGGCGCAAGAATGGCTGTCTTCGGCGGAAAGGCAAAAGACACAGAGGACGGAATAGCCAAATGCAAGGAAGCTGTAAAAAGCGGAGAGGCGCTAAAAAAGTTCCTTGAAAACGTAAAGGCTCAGGGCGGAAATCCAGACAAGCTTCTAAGCGAACAGGGAAAACGCCGCTCAAAGTTCAAGTCAGAAATCTTTGCAAGTCAAGACGGATTTTTAACAGTTGATGCGTACAAGACAGGAATCGCGTGCATAAACCTTGGCGTGGGCAGAAACAAGTCGTCAGACAAAGTGGACGCGGACTCTGGAATAATTTTCTGCAGGCGGCAGGGCGACTTTGTAAAGAAAGGCGAAAAGCTTCTTGAAGTCTATGGAAAAAGCCCGGATGCTCTTGAAAGCGGAAAACAGCAGCTTGAGGTGGTCTTGACTTTCAGCGCGGAAAAGCCAGAAGAAAAGAAATTGATTTTAAAGGAAATAAAATAGTGTCATCATCAAAGTGGGTAAAAAAAACAATTTCAAAGGAAGAAGTTGAAAAGCTAAAAAGCAAGTTTTCACTGGACAGACTTACAGCAAGCATTTTTGCACGGCGCGGAATCACCAGCGGAAAAGACATTCTTTATTTCATGGAAGATGACTTAAGGTTTCAGCATAATCCTTTTCTGTTCAATTCAATGGAAGATGCAGTTGATAGAATTCTTGCCGCAGTTCCAGAAAAAGACAGTCCGAAGGAAGAGCATGAAAATGTTTTGATTTTCGGCGACAAGGATGTTGACGGAGTAACGGCGACAACTGTTCTTTACGACGAGCTTTGCTCATTGGGAATTGACGTTCAGTACAGAGTTCCAGAAGGAGATGACGCATACGGGCTTTCGATTCAGGCTGTAGATGATTTTGTAAATCAGAACGGCTCACTTATTATTACAGTTGACTGCGGAATTTCAAACAATGCGGAAATCGAGCACGCGGCGAATCTTGGAATAGATGTAATCGTTCTTGACCATCACAATCCAAAGGAAAACATTCCTTCTCCTGCGATTATTTTAAATGCGAAGCTTTCAGATTCAGGCTATCCGTTTGAAGAAATTTCTGGATGCGCGGTCGTGTACAAAGTTGTTTCAGCGTTAAGATTCAGCAAGAGCAAATGGTACAAGGCAGACGCGGCTTTGCTCAATGCGCGCGAAGAAGAAAACGGGCAGATTGCTATTGAATGCATAAAGCTTAGAAATCTAGTTCCTGTTTCAAGGCTTGTTGAGCATATTTTTCCGGGCGAAAAATCAATTTACGACACGAAGATTCCGCAGTACTTGTCCGACCAGATAATTCTTTGCTGGGACAAAGCCAATGTTGAACACTTGCTAAACCTAACGTTCGGAAACAGCGCGCAGTTCAATATTGCGGACATAAGAACAGAAGCCGCAAAACTTTACCCTTCCCTAAAAAATCTTCCGCTTTCCAGAATAAAGGAAATGTCAAAAATCGCAAAGTACGGCGACCATGCTCCCACGGAAATCGGCGGATTCTACAATATCTTTGTAACTTATGTTCAGCAGGACTTAAAGAAAAATTTTCCATCTGATTCAGAAAAAGAAAAGCATGACTTGCAGCTTGTGGCTTTGGCGGCTCTAGCAGATATAATGCCGATGAAAAATGAAAACAGGCTTTTTGTGCGTAGCGGAATTAATTCAATAAATGAAAATAAAATCCGTCCTGGTCTAAAGGAACTTATGTCAAATATAGGGCTTTTGGGAAAGCGCATTACTTCAACTGACATTTGCTGGACGCTGATTCCAAATTTGAATGCGGCTGGCAGGCTCGGTCAGGCTAGAATCGCAATTGAGCTTTTTACAGCAAAAGACGATTCGTACCGTGAACAGCTTGCAAAAAAAATAATTGAGCTTAACACAAAAAGAAAATCCCTTACTCAAGAAGCGGAATTAATTGCAGGCCTGCAGGCAAAAAATTCTGTGAATGACTTCAGCGGAAAATTAAGCTTTGTAATCGATGAAAAAATAAACAAAGGCGTTTCTGGAATTCTTGCCGGACGCTTGGTTTCTTCGCTTGGTGTTCCTGCAATGGCGATGACTTACGTGGGAAATCTTGTTGTAGGCTCAATGAGAAGCTGCCGCGGATATGACGTAACTGCTTTTCTTGACCAGCTGAAAGATTTGTTTGTAAGCTACGGCGGGCACAACTTTGCGGCCGGATTCAGCTTTGAAAAAGAAAAGTTCGAGGAATTCAAAAGGCGCACAAAGGAGCTTTCAAGCACAATAAATCTTTCTGACAAAACTGACGAGATTCAAATTGACGCAGAACTTCCGCCGTCCTACATGACACCGGACTTGAAAAAAATCATAGACAGATTCGAGCCGACTGGAAACGAAAATCCAAAGCTTGTTTTCTTAGCAAAAAATCTTCCGATTGTTTCCGGACTTGTAATGGGAAAGGCAGAAAAGCAGCATCTAAAAATCACTGTTGACTGCGGAAAAAACAAATGGCCCTGCATCTTTTGGAATGAAGGCGGACGGCTTCACAGGGATTTTGATGTGGGAGACAAGGTTGATATAATTTTCAACATAGAGCGGAATGTTTTTAACGGAGCAGAAACGCTTCAGCTTATGCTTTTAGGAATAGAAAAATCAGTTCAGTAAAAAAATTAAAAATATTTTGGGAGTAAAAAATGAAAAAAAAGATTTTGGTTTCAGCGTTGATTTTTATGTCGGCTTTTGTTTTTGCAAGGGAAGCTTTTTTCACAGGAGATGATTATTGCATTTCCGCGGAATACAATGACAAGGCTTTTCCGGGCGATGCGGTTTTTGTAAAAATGACTTTTTCTCAGTCGGCAAAAAAGGGAAAGTTTTCAAAGCTTGAGTTTTCAAATGCAAACGCATTCTTGCAGTTTTTTGCGGAAGGAAAGCTAAGCAGGGAAAGCAGTTTTTTCACAGTTTCAAAAAACACAAAAACAAGCAGAACATTTCTTGCAGGCATTCCGCTTTCAACTTGGTGGACGGAAGACACAAAATGCTTTTTGAAAATTATCTACACCACTGACGGCGCAAAAAAAATGGAATTCGAGCTGCCTTTTACTTTGGAGAAAAAAGAATTTGTTTCAGAAGTAATTGACCTTGACGAATCGAATTCAAATATAAAAACAGACTCAAGCTTAAAAAGAATGGAGCAGATAAAAAAGCTCAATGGAATTCTTGAAGCTGCAAATTCTTCCGCAGTTTACCAGACAACGCCGTTTTTGCTTCCGACAAGCGCAACAAGACGGACATCTTTTTTTGCAGACCGCAGGGAATACAAATACACAAACGGAAAATCAACAACGGGGCTGCACTACGGAATCGACTTTGGAATTCCAGAAGGCTCGGAAGTTTCAGCTTGCGCGGAAGGAAAAGTTGTTCTTGCAGAAACCCGCGTTACAACAGGCTGGAGCGTTGTTATAGAGCATCTGCCTGGACTTTACAGCCTTTACTACCACATGAGCCAGCTGAAAGTAAAAGAAGGCGACACTGTAAAAGCCGGTCAAGTAATAGGATTCAGCGGTTCAACAGGACTTGCGACAGGTCCGCATCTTCACTGGGAAATGCGGCTGAACACGGAAGCTGTTAATCCTGACTTTTTTACTGGAGACTTTGCATTCTCTGGAAAAAACTAATCTTCAATCAGAGCAAGGAATTCTTTTTCATCTATGACAGGAATTCCAAGCTCCATTGCTTTTTTGTTTTTTGAAGAGCCGGAAGAAGTATCGTTTGTAACAAGAAAACTCAAGCCTTTTACAACAGAAGACTTCACAGCTCCGCCATTTTGTTTTACAAGATTCTGTGCATCTTGTCTCTTCATGGAAACAAGCTCGCCTGTAAAGCAAAACGACTTGCCTGCAAGTTTTCCCTGCGCAGCTCCTTCAACAACAGAAAGTGTTCCACTTGAAACAAGGCTTTGCATTTCTTCCTTGTTTTCTTTAATCCCTTCAACAAGAGTATGCGCCAAAGTTTCTGCGAAACGGTAGACACCTGCAATCTCTTCTTCTTTAGCATCGAAAATTTTCTGCAAAGTATTGAATCCGCCTGCAATCAAAGTTTCAACAACAGTTTCGCCTATTCCTTCAATGTCAAAGCCGGCAATAAATTTTGCAAGTGAAATTTTTCTTCTTGACTGAATCGAAGCAAAAACTTTTTCTGCGCCAAGAGACTTTTTTTCTTTTTCCATGCTTTCCGAATTCAAAAAATATGGAACTAAATCACTGGCAGTCAAAGAATACAAATCTGAAATTGAGCGGACTTTTTTTGTTTCAAAAAGGCTAGTGATTAAAGTCTCGCCCAAGTCGCGGATGTCAATCACATTTATCCATTTTAAAAGCTGGTGGAGAATCCGCTTTTCACAGTTTTTATTTGGACAAAAAAGCCTCGTTCCTTCGTCAATAAGAGCAGTTCCGCAGCAAGCGCATTTCTCAGGAATCTTTACAGGCGGAAGATTTTCTTGCTCCGGAAGCACGCTAACTATTTTTGGAATTATTTCGCCGCGCTTTACAACAACAACGTGGCTTCCGATTTTTACATTCAACGCGCGTATAAGGTTCGGATTTACAAGGCTCGCTCTTTTTACAGTCGTTCCGTTCAAGTCAACAGGATCAAAAACCGCGACTGGAGTATAAGTTGCGCCGGTTTCATTCCATTCAATATTTCTTACAATGGAAACAGCTTCTTCAAGGCTGAATTTAAAAGCAATCTGACGGTCAGGCCTGTCGCGCAAAGCATCTTCGTGATTCACTGCCCGCTCTTTTACAACAAGTCCGTCAATGTCATAGTCAAGATTTTTTCTAAGTTCCATTATAGAAGAACGGTAATCTATAACTTCCTGCGCATTTTTGCAAATTTCAAGGGGAACAACATTAAATCCGTTTCTTTGCAAAAAATCAAGTTTTCCTTCTTCATCAGTGAACGGCTGGTTTCCTTCCGAAGCCCAGACATCGTAAGTTATCAATGTAAGATTTTCGCTGCCCTCGCCGTCTTTGCGCTTCATAAGTCCGTTTGCGGCATTTCGGCAGTTCGCTTTATCAGAAAAAAATTTTTCGTGAACCTGATGAGTCATTATGACTTCGCCGCGGATTCCACCTGTAAACTTTTCCTTTAACGTCTGAACAACACCCTGCATTTTTTTTGCATTCGCTGTAATCACGTCCCCTACAGTTCCGTCGCCTCTTGTAACGGCACGCAGAAAAACTCCGTCGGAATACTGAAGCTCAAGGGACGCGCCGTCAAGCTTGTATTCAACAAGATATTCTGAATAGTCATGTTTTTTCGCCCAGTCAAGAAATTCCTCTGGAGTCGCGGCTTTTTCCTGGCTGCCCATCGGCATTACGTGAGGAGCTTTTTGAAAATTCCCGGAATCCGCGCCAACTTTGTGGAGAATAGGATTTGCGCTGTCCAGCGATTTTAACTCGTCCCAAAGCTTGTCAAATTCCGCATCAGAAATTTCAGCCTCGCCGTTATAATACGAAGCCTGATATTTTTCTATAAGCTTTTCAAGCTCAGAAATTCTTTTTACAGAGGATTTTTTTAAAGCTTCGTCGTTTGCCTTTTTGCATTCCTCAACATCAAAAAGCTCCATCGGGCTATTCCTCATCTTTTACAAAAACAAGCTCGAAAATTTCACGTCCGGCATCAAGTCCTTTCTGCTCAAATTTTGTTCTTGGCCGCCATTCCTGATGAGGCGCAAATTTTTCGTATTTATTATGAATGCCTTCTGTGCAGGAAAGTTCTTCAAGCGCGCTTAAAGCATATTCTTCCCAGTCAGTTGCAAAATAAATATATCCGCCGGGAGATAATTTTGAAACAAGCAAATCAGTGCGCGGACGCTGAAGCAAACGGCGCTTATGGTGTTTTTTCTTTGGCCAAGGGTCTGGAAAGAAAATATGAAATCCCGCAAGCGAATTGTCTGGAATCATAGTTTCAAGGATTTCAAGCGCGTCATATTCAATCAAATAAAGATTTTTAAGCTGCCGTTTTTTTATTTCACCAAGAAGACGTCCAACTCCAGGAACATGCACTTCGCTTCCTATATAATTCATGTTCGGATTGTCCTGCGCAATCTGAGCAGTAGCGTGTCCCATTCCAAATCCGATTTCCATTGTAACAGGATTTGTGTTGTTAAAAATATCTGTAAAATTAAGCGTTCTATGCTCAAAAGGAATGCACCAAACATGATGAAGCTCTTCATAGCTGCGCTTCTCATTTTCGGTCATGCGTCCAGCGCGAATCACATAAGTGCGCACCGGGCGTCTAAAAATACTGTGGTCTTCTAAATTGTCAGTGGGAATATTCCCATCGGCGTCGTTACTAGGCATCAGTTTCCTCGCTGTTTTATATTTTATTGCTGCTCCAAATTTTCTGGAGGCATAAGGCAAATCACAGAATCATTTTTTAAAGTATAGCAGGTTCTAATGAATCCCGCATCTTTATAGTCAACAAGAACGGAATTTCTGTCTTTCCATTCTTTTTTTTCTTTTCCATAATAAAGCAAAATTCCGTCTTTTGTATAAACTGCGGATTTTTTTTCTGAATAATCGAATCCGTCTGGAAAATCTTCGCTCTTTAATGTCAAAATATTTTCAGGATAATCGACGGAAAATGAAATTTCATCTTCATCGCCCGACATGTCAAAATAAGTCAAGACATATTCTCCAGCAGGAATTTTCATTTCCAAAGCGGCGACTATATTCGCACAGCCTGCCCAAGAATTTTTGTTTTTATCCTCAAATTTTACAAGCTCGTCGCAGTTCCATTCAAGCCCGGAATTTTTATTCACAATTTTAATCTTCGAGGCAAGCCTAACATCGCTTTCGGAATTTACAAAAACAGAAAGGCGCATATCAGGCGGATTTTCACTATAATCAAAAATCACAGAAGATTCCGCAGAAGCAATTTGCGCGCTGTCTTGTGAACACGAAAAAAAGAGAACTGAAAAAATAAAAACAAACAGAGCAACTTTCCGCATAACTTAAAAATTGAATTTCAAGTTTATAACGGTAAGGTCGCTGGACGAAGACTGATTTACAATTGATTCAAATTTAATATTGACTTTTTTACAGGCATCTTCCAGATAAGACAAATAGTAAAGTCCCAAGTCCGTTCCTTCCTGACCATCCGGCATCTGGCGGTAAAAGTCAATCAGCGATTTTTTATTAAGATTCGCGGACATTTTGCTTTCGATGTTTTCTTTTACTTCCTGAAACTCATCGTCTTTATTATACAACGTGATTTGCAAAAGTCCCTGCTTTCCAATTGACATAGAGCCGCCGCCCAAAGTCCAGGAAAGAAAAACAAGCTCGTGTTTGCGCTGAAGCTCTTTTACAATTTCCGAGCGGATTTTCGGGTCGAATATGAGCGTGTCGGAATTATCAATTCCCTGATAAAGATATTTTGCCGCCTTTTTTACGTTGTTGTTTTCGCTGTTCAAGGCAAGTTCCATGACCATTACCGAGATGTATTCCGCAACTTTTGATTTTGTCATGTATGAAGCGAGCTGCTGGCGCAAAATTGAAAGAATTTCATTAAAACCGTCAGTTTTGTAAAATTTCACAATTATGTACCAGTTCATCAAAGTGAGCCTGTTCAAAAACTTTTCAGTCATAAGAAGATAAAC
Organism: uncultured Treponema sp.; assembly: GCF_934725225.1. Lineage (NCBI taxonomy): Bacteria > Pseudomonadati > Spirochaetota > Spirochaetia > Treponematales > Treponemataceae > Treponema > uncultured Treponema sp. The sequence continues at coordinate 11,166 of NZ_CAKVAM010000005.1, read as the reverse complement.
ATTTTTTTCTTCAGGGCTGTACTCTGAATTGGACATTATGCTTTTCCAAACCGGATCAAGAATTGTTTTTTTCGCAGCCTGAATCGTAGAATCTTTCATTGCAAGAGTCATTCTAAGCTGTTTTTCTGGAATCACAGTTTTTTCATCAATAAGCGACGAAGGATTCTGCCTGTTGTGATGTCTTATACATTCACATTTTATAATCGCCGAATAAATTTCGCTGTCAAACTGCTTGTACAAAATTGAAAAAACAATCAGCTTGGACAAATCCATAACATCTTGGCGGTGAGAAACAAATTCCGGCATGGAAATTTCCATCTTGGAAATGTAGCCCAAAAGAATCATGTCCTGCAGAGAGCCAGGCGAAAAAGATGTCATGCTCACGCCATGAGCCGAACGGTTATCTGCGAGCTTCAGATTGAGCAGCTGTTTTTTATGACTTAAAAAATGAGATGTGCCTTCTTCCGTAAGAATAATTTTCAGAGGCAAATCCAAAATAAATTTTTTCTTTTCAGCACACATTCGTTTGATAAAGCTCCTTTGCTTTACATGACTTTAACAATAGTTATAGTATACAACATTGCCGCCTAACTTGCAAACATATTATCTGTATTATATTGTAGAAAATGAAAAATTCAAGTAAACTTTGTTTATGGGAAAAAAATTTCTGCTGAAAGCAATGTGTTTTCTCTTTTTTTTTGCAGCAATCTTTACGCAGAATCTTTTTTCGCAGGAAAACATTGAAACAAACTTAAATATTTGCACAACAAAAGAAATAGAAAATTTTTTAACACAAAGCAAAATTTCGTTTGAAATCCAAGACATTGCTCCGCCAAACGCCGGAAATTTTCCCAAAAACATTCTCGTAGAAATTCCTGCTGACAAAAACAGCAAGGAAGACGACACAAATAAAAGCGGAATTTCTGATGTATTTTTTGTTTTCAGCCAAGAATTTTTTTTAGAAAAAAAGGAATTTATTGCCGATTTCATTGATTCCACTTACAAAAAAAAGCTTCCATATAACTGCATAATTTCATTTACTGCGGACAATGAATCATTTCCTTTGCCTTCCGCTCAAGCCGCAAAAACAGCAACTGAAGAACTGGCAAAAAGCATTTTTTCATCGGAATCAGCCTGCGCAATTTTAATCCGAAATGAAAAAAACGCGCCGCCTTTTATTTTTACAGAAGGAGCAGGAACAATTTCGCCGCAATGGATTGTCCAAACGCTCAAAAAATCCTGCCTTCAAAACCAAAAGCCAATGGGCGTAAAAACTTCCATGCTGTACATTTATAAGCCGCAATACTACAAAAACAACAGACGGCTTTCAGCTTTCCTGCAAAATGAAATTCCTGCAGCAGAAATTCCTCTTGGCCATGCTCAAAAGGACGCAAATATTCTTTCTGATATTCAGGACAACCTTATTTCCGCAAGAAGCCAGACTTGGAACAAACATTACAATTTTATTCCGCTTGGAATTTACGGACTTTGGCTTAATGAAGCGCAATTAACAACAGTATATCTTTTTTTTACAATTTCTGTTCTTTTTTTTATATGTTTTTATTCGTTTACATACACAGGAAAAAACGAAGCGATTTTAAAAGATATGTCAAGAACCTGGTTTTCAATTCCGGCATATATAATCATAACAGCGGCATTTTTAACTTTGTTCCAGAAACTGTTTTTTTTCACAGCGGAAAACGGAGTTCTTTACTTCGGGCTGAAAATTCTTCCTACAGTGCTTGCAATGTTTCTGCTGGTTTTTGTGCAAATTTTGTTCAACTTTAGAATTTCGCTTTCCGCAAACAGATTCCATGGAATTATTTTGAGCGCGCTGAATGTCTTCATTTTTTCAGCATTGGATTTGTCATTAATGTTCATTTTCATAATTGAATATCTGATTGTTTTTCTTTTTAGAAAACGGAAATCTCTTTTTTTTAGCATTCCGTGCATTTTTCTGATGACAATTCCATTGCTCTGGATTGCGGCGTCAGTTTTTGTTGACATTGACCAAAGAAAAATTTCAAATCTTACCGACACGACTTTTTTTGAAAACCTGATTTTTTCATTTGCCATTTTGCCTTTTATTTTTCAGTGGATAAAACTGATTTTGGTTTCGCATATAAAGGAATTCAAGTCAAGCAAAAAAATTTTATTTTTGCAAGGAATTCTCGTTTCGATTGCAGGAGCGGGAATTATATGCGCGATATTTTTTGCAGCCGCCAAATTGGTTCAAGGAAATATTTCAGCTCCAAGAAAAAATCAAACACAAATTTTAGAAAATGCAGAAATTCATCCGGCGAAATTCCTTTGGTCAAAAAAAGCAAAATTCAGCATTTTTGAAAACAGCCTGCAAATCGTTCCAGAAAATGGATTTAAAATACTAAGATGCTTTGCAACTTTTGAATCAACTGACGAACTTCCATTTTATGAATGCAACTTTGACTACAATTTTATTTCGGAAAACAAGGTTTCTATTGAAATTCCCGACGCCCCGGAAAACGAGCTGAAAATTTTATTTATGTCAGAAAACGAGCTTCAGCTAGAAGCGGAAATTGAACTTTTTATGATGAACGCAAACGGACAACTTTTTCATTTTACTGAAAAAGTCAGAAACGAAGGAAAAAATGCAAATGGAATTTGAAAAAGTTTTTCTTCATGTTGACCTTGATGCTTTTTTCGCTTCGATTGAGCAGCACGACCATCCAGAATACAGAGGAAAACCCGTAATTGTCGGCGGAATCCCAGGAGACAGAAGAGCTGTAGTTTCAACGGCATCTTATGAAGCCAGAAAATACGGCGTGCATTCCGCGCTTCCTTTGACAAAGGCGGTTGAACTTTGCCCAAACGCAATTTTTCTGCGCGGAAACCACAAGCATTATGCGGAAGTTTCGCATAAAATAATGAGCATTTTCAAGGAATTTTCGCCTTCAGTAATTCAAATGTCAATTGACGAAGCTTTTATCGACCTTACAGGAACTGAAAAACTTTTTGGTCCGCCTCTGGAAATCGCAAAAAAAATAAAGGCAAAAGTAAAAGAGCAAACAGGACTTACAGTAAGCGTCGGAATTGCAAGCACAATGTATGTTGCAAAAATCGCGTCTGGATATAAAAAGCCGGACGGAATAACACTTGTCAAAAAAGGCGATGAGGAAAAATTCATTCTTTCACTTCCTATAGAAAAAATCTGGGGCATAGGAAAAAAAACTCGGGAACGGCTAAAAAATGCGGGAATATTTTCACCTGCGGATATTCATGGCAAGTCAATTTCGTTGCTTACAACAGTTTTCGGAAACGGAATGGGCAGTTTTTTGTATGATGCAGTCCGCGGCGGAAAAGAAATCACATTCGGCGAAGAAGCAAAAAGCCATTCAATAAGCGTAGAGCGCACTTTTGAATTTGATGTGGCAAACGAATATGCAATCGAAACCGCATTCATGGAACTTTCCGCACAATTAATCTGGAGAATGCGCACAGAAAATGTCAAGGCAAAAACCGTAAATATCCGAATCAGATACGAAGACTTTAAAACTATAACCGCGCAAGAATCTTCAGAAATTCCGGTTTTAAATGCAGACGATTTGCTTGAACGCTGCCTAAGAATTTTCAACAGAAAATATGAAAAAGGAAAAGGAATCAGGCTTTTGGGCGTTGGACTTTCCAGAATAGAAGCCAGCGAAAAACCAACGCAAGCAGAACTTTTTGACTTTGGAAATTCAAAAAAAGCAAAATTGGAAAAAGCCCTTTTTGAAATGGAAAGAAAAAATCCTTCCCTCAAAGTCAGAAAAGCGCGCCTTTTATCTACTGAAGCGGAGCAAAATAGCCTGTTTCGTCGCGGCCTGAACGATTAAGAAGATAAGTTTCAATTTCTACAGGCAAATATTTTCTTCCATATTCAGTCGCAAAAGACGATGTGTACTTAAACTGATACAAACCAGACGGAATGTCAATTATATCTTTTATGACAGTTTCCAAACCTTCCGGCCGATATATATAGTAAGAAGTTCCGTTTGTGTTTCCCGTTATGTACGAAATTTCTTCCGACGGTGAAGATTGAGACAAAAGAACTGTGCTAAAGGAAATCGCATTGTTGTTAAGATAAGCTGTCAAATCCGAAAGCGCGTACTGCGTAAATGTATTTTTTGAATCTCCAGCGGAAAGATAAATTATGCCGCGTTTTTTTTCAGCATTGACAAGTCCGTTCGCAGAAAGCCTTACCGCAAGATCCAAAGCAGGATTTTCTGTATAAGAGTTTTTCAAAGCCTTTACGGAAAAATCAGAAAGCTGAGACGGATTTCCTGAAAATTCTGTAACAGGAACTTTTCCAGCTGAAACAATTGATATTTTTCCTTTTCCGTCCATTGAAGCTGCAAGTTCCCGAACTGCGCCAGAAAGCTGCTCTTCGTATTTTTTCATTGAAATTGAACGGTCAATGAGAATTGTAATGTCCGCAAAGTCATTGTTATTCGCTTCACCCAAAAGCACAAAATTTTCAACCGGCTTCTTTTCTTCAGTTATAAGGAAATTTTGCTGCTTTAAGCCAACAACCGGCTGGCGTTTTCTGTTTTCCACGCGGACTTCAACAATAATTTCCGGAAAATTATCAGAAATCACACGCTCAAACTGAACAAAAAATCCGCCCACGAGTTCTGTCATTTTTGACATAACGTAAATTTCATTCGCCTTAAAATCAGTTACAATTATATTTCCATTTCGATCAGAAACTGCGCTTGTAATCAGGCTTTTTCCTTTTCCAGTAACCGCATTTTCAAAAACAGCCCCGGAAGAAAGCTCAACCGCGTAAACTTTGTTTCTGTCTGTAAGCAAAAGATAATCGCTGCCCCACTGCTTTAAACTTTCAGGACGCGAAAAAGTTCCGTCGTTTACAAGAACTCCAAGGAAATTTCCTGCCTTGTCAAATTCATAAATTCCGCCTTTCACGCTGTCCGCAACAAAAATTCTTCCGCCGCAAACCGCAATTCCAGTCGGGGACTTGAAACCGTCAAAGCCTTCAGTTTTTTCACCAAAATGCAAAAGCCCGTTTCCGTCCGCGTCAAAAACAACAACACGGGCATTTCCAAAATCCGTGGCATAAATGTTTCCAAAGTCGTCTTCTGCAAGATACTGAGGTCCCACAAGCTGTCCTTGTCCTCTTCCGCGCGCGCCAAAATACTTTATAAACGAGCCGTTTTCAGAAAGAATTGAAATTCTGTCTCCTGCGCTTTCTGAAACTGCCAAATTTCCGTTCTTTAAGCGAATCACATCCATTGGGCGGTCGAATCCATTTATCGGTCCTCTGTTTCGTCTTACCACAGTTCCGTTCACGTCAAACTGAAGCAGCTCGTTCGTGCCATAGGAAACAACCCAAATGCTTCCATCGTGATTTGAAAGGGAAGAAACCGGCTGGCTGTAAATGAGATTGTTTCCGTTCACATTTGGATAAGAGCCAGATTCCGTAAAACGCTGAGTAAATCCATAGTCATAGTCTGTAACACGTCGGTCGCTTACAATTTCAATTCTATTCTGAAGAAGAAGTCCGCCATAACCAGCTTCTTTTGCATAATTCCATTGCTGAAGCGCAGCGCCTTCTATTCCCGCTCGGTAATATGCTTTTCCAAGCCAGTCAAGAACCAAAGGCTCGCCCGGCAAATATGAAAGCGCCTTTTCAAATTCAAGAATACTTTCATTAAAAGAACCTCTGTAATAGCTTTGAACTCCACGTCGGAATTCTTCTTCCGCAAAACCAGAATTCGCAGAACGTGAATTTCCTGTGCTAGCCGTGTCTTGCAGATTTGTCTGCGCAAAGGCTGAAAATATAAAAGCTATAAAAACAAAAAATATTTTTTTCATTATTCTTCCGCCTTCTGAACTTCCTGAAGGTGCTCCACTATTATAGGATTTGAACCGTCGGCTTTCATAGCGCGCTTTAAAAATTTCTTTGATTCTGAATAAAGTCCCATTTTATAATAAACCCAGCCAAGGCTATCAAGACACGCTGCGCTTTCCGGCAAAATATCCAGTGCTTTTTTGCAGCAACTTAATGCTTTTGTCAAATCTTCACCTTCGCAAGCAAGAACATAGCCCATTCCGTTTAACGCAGTTGGATTTTCACTGTCGTCTTCAAGAGCTTTTTCATAATAGTCAAGGCTCAAATCAACTTTTCCCTGTTCCCAGGCAACGTAAGCAAGGGAAGCATAAACAGAAGCAGGCTTATATCCAGTGTCCAAAAGTTTATTCAATTCAAAATCAGCAAGTTTTTTTCTTCCGCTAAGACAATAAATAACTGCCAAAAGATAGCGGCACTGCAAAACTCTGTCCTGATTCGAATTATTGTCCTTATCATAAGAAGCTGTAACAACCTGCTCAAGGTAAAGTAAAGCATCATCGTAACGCTTCAACTTTGAATAGCAAAGCCCCAAATAATAAGCAAGCTCCACGGAATCCGCACCGCAATCATCAGGAAGTGAAAGAAAATATGTCAAAGCAGCAGGATAATTTCCTTTTGTATATAAAGAGATTCCTTCTTTCATATAGTTTTCTTCTGCCATTTTTCCGCCTTTTACAAATTAAAATCACATTCTATAGAAGATATATCAGCATAGCTAGGCTCTGTTTCAATAACGCTGACTGAAACAAAACCTTCCTCGCAGGCTTTAAAATCAGATGAATCATCACCGTAAGAATGGACACAGGCATCTCCTCCACATTTAGAAGTCATGCATCCATTTTCACATTCAGAAACCTCCAAAGTTTCCCAGTAACGTCTTATGCAAGGAACTGTAAGCTTTGCGCCCTTGTAGCTTTTCATTGCAGGCGCATTCACGTTGACAAAATTTCTATAATATTTATGCATAGAATCTAAAATTGTAAGATTTCCGCAAAGAGAAATAAGCTTATCAATATTTTTACAGGCAAAGTCAGCAAGATTTTCAAAGTACAAAGAGCCGCTTTGGTCAGATTCATCTTTTGAGCCAGAATCAATGCTAAGAGCAATTCCTGGAATTCCTGCAATGCAAGCCTGACGCGCCGCGCCGCAAGTTCCAGAATAAACAATATCAGTTCCAATATTCGGTCCGTCATTTATGCCAGAAAGAATTACATCGATTTTTTCTGAAATATATTCTCCTTTTAACGCAGAAAGCACGCAGTCCACAGGAGAGCCTTCCAAATAATAAGAAAGGCAGCAGTTTTCTTTGTCCACCTTTTTTAGCTCCAAAGGAACAGCAACATTCATCTGGCTTGAAGCTCCGGATTTATTGAATTTTGGAGCGACTATAAAAACATTGTGCTTTTTTGAAAGAGCCGCAGTAAGAACCCGAATTCCTTCAGCGTTGATTCCGTCATCATTAGTAAGCAAAATATTCATATAAGGTGGACTCCATTTGCGGGTTTTACAGAATAGCATTTTGGGGAAAAGCCGAATATTTTTTCGTATTCCTCCAGTTTTTCCTTGTATTTTTCAACATCGCTGTTTCTTAAGATTGTGTAGATTCCGCGTCCAAAGCCTTTTCCTGTTATTCGGCCGCAGTTTACAGGATTTCTTAAGTCGTCGGGATTTTCGTCAAGCTCATGGACTCTTTTTAAAATCCAGTCGATTTCAGGGCAGGAAATATCGTAATCGCGCATATTCTGATGGCTTCGGTTGACAGAGCGCGCAAAAGAAGCAAAATCGTCCTTTTGAATTGCATTAACGCAGTCAAGAACGCATTTATGTTCATTCATAACGCATAAAAGCCGGCGTTTTGTATCTTCTGAAACAACACTCAAAACTTCGTTGACTTCAGCCTTGTCTTCCTCGTACTGCCAGCCGCCCAAAACATTCGCCTTTCGTTCCTTTAGCTCGCCCAAAAGCAAAACATTTTCCGGCTGCATAAGGCTGTCTTCATTCCAAGTTACAATTCTAGGAACAAGAGCGTCAGTCAGCAAAACTGTTTTTTCTTTAAAATTGAAAGGAACTAGCTCGCAGGATTTTTTCGCATAATCGGTCAAAACCAAATTATTTTCCTTTGAAAAAATCGCAGCAAAACTGTCCGCAGAATGATTTGCCGTTCCAAGGAAATTTTTATTCGCCCGCTCTATAACCTGAAGAATCTGATCCTGACTGCACTTTAATCCGCAAAGCTCTCGTATAGCCCAGCAAGCGGCAACCTTTACAGCGGTTGTTATTCCAAATCCGGCGGAAGGAAGAATTTCAGAATAAATAGTAAAGTCAATTCCCTTTAATTCAAATCCGCCGCTAGAAAATCCGTACAAAATAGATTTTATCGAATTCGCCCATTTGTCTTCTTTTTTTAATTTCAGCGAAGAAAGATTTGTGTGCTTTTCGTCTTCAAGCTGAACAAAATAAAATTTAAATGAAGTGTCTTCCCTTAAAGATGCAGAGACATAAACTGGAAGATTGACCGCCATGGACAAAGTTTTATCTTTGAAGAACCAAGTATGTTCTCCAGCCAAATGGAATCTGCCCGGAGCAACCGCTACAACTTCCGGCTCCACTCCATATATTTTGCGGTGCGCTTCTCTGACTTTTTCCATGATTCCCTTCCCGTTCGTGTTGATTTTTTCTATATATGACATTAAAATAATACAATGAATCAGCTGTTTTTACAAGTTTTTTGTGCAATCTTTTCTGGAGCAACTGAATCTATTTCAATTTCAAATGAAATTCTTCCGTTTGGTTCTCCGCTGACCGCGCTTTTTTGCCTTTCGCCCTTGTACATTGCAGTCTACAAATCAAAATCATACAAACAGACTTTCTGGCTTTTTTTTATACAGACGCTTACAGTTCACTTGCTTTCAAGCTACTGGCTGGCGAATTTTCACGGCTTTGCGGCTTTTACACTCGGAGCCAGCGCATTGGGAACTGCGTTTCAAAGCGGATTCTGCGGAATTATAATGTACGTTTTTCCAAGCAAAATTTCAAAAACAAAAAAACTTCAGGAACAAGCCGGACTTTGCCCATATCAAATTTTCAAAAGAATTTTATGGTTTTGCGCCTGCTGGGTTTTGTATGAATACATAAAATCAACTGGCGCGCTCGGCTATCCCTGGGGAACGCTTTTTATGGCCGCCTACAGCTGGAAAATCTTTACACAAATTGCCGACATAACCGGCGTCTGGGGAATAACATTTTTATACGCTCTTTTTTCTTCACTCGTCGCTGAAATAATAATGAAATGCGAAAATTTCTTAGACAAAGAACAAGCTAAAAATGCAAACAAACAGCTTGTGCAAGCCGCAAAATTTACAGCAGCAGTTTTTGTCATCTGCGGAATTTACGGAATAATTCAAATTGCAATTCCACGCTGGCCTGAAAAACTTTTAAACGCAGTAATCGTGCAGCAAAACATAGATCCCTGGGAAGGCGGAGACAAAAAGTCAATTGAAATTTCAAAAAAACTTACAAAAAAAGGAATCAGGCAGCTTTCGGAGCAAGGAAAAGAAACAGATCTTGTAATTTGGAGCGAAGGAGTTCTTTCAAAAAATTTCCCAAAAGCGGCAAATTATTATTCGCATTTTCCGGAAGATGAAAGCCTAAAGGAATTTATAGCCAGCACGCAGACTCCATTTTTAATCGGCGGCGGAGTTTCCTTGGACCGAAAAAAGCGAAAAAGAACAAACAGCGCAATTCTTTTTGACAAAAACGGAATTTTTTCAGGATTCTACAGCAAAATTCAGCTTGTTCCTTTTGCAGAGCGGATTCCTTATGCGGAAAATCCAGTAATGAATTTTTTTATGCGAAATGTTGTCGGTTTTTATTCAAGTTTGGTGCCGGGATTTCAGTATGCGATTTTTAAAATTCCGCTAAAGGAAAATCAGGAATTTGAAACGCCGCTCGACTTCAACAGAGAAAAATCCGCGGAAATAAGACTTGATGAAAACGGAAATTCAATTCAAAAGGAAAGAATAAAATTTTCAGAAAACAATCAGGAAAATCCGCTTTCATTCTTGAAGTTTTCCACGCCGATTTGCTTTGAAGATTCATTTCCTTCAGTTTGCACAAATCTTTTCAAGCTCGGAAGCGAAATTTTCATAAACATCACAAACGATTCTTGGAGCAAAACAAATTCCGCTGAAATGCAGCACTTTATCGCTTCAAGCTATCTTGCAATCGAATACAGGACAACACTTTTGCGCTGCGCAAATTCAGGATATTCTGTGGCGGTCAATCCTGCAGGAAAAATTTTATTTGATTTGCCTTTGTTCACAGAAGATTCCATGGGAATTTCTGTTCCGATTTACAAACGACAGATTACAATTTTTTCAGTTATGGGCGACTGGTTCGCATACATTTTGATTTTCGCAGTATTTTTATACATAATTTTTTCCGCAGTAAAAGACAACTTTTTCATAAGCAAAAAGAAAATAAGAAAACTTCTGAAAAAAGCCATAAGGAAATTAAAATGAAAACCATTGCAAAGTTAAAAATTATCCGCGGAAGCACAACAGTTTTCTTTGCCGTCATTATTTTTATCTGCGGATTTTTTCCAGAACTGAACATTCAAATTGCGGCGGCAGTTTTTTCCGGCTGTATTTTGGGAGGAATCCAAGGAGCAGGCAGCGCAGGAATTTTTATAATCGCACAATTTATTTTCAGCGGATTTTCTTTAGAACAAGCAGGAAATTTCACAGCAATATTTGCAAGCGCATTTATTTCAGGACTTGTCTCCGGCTCTCCATCTATAAGCGAAAAAAAATTCTCAGCACAAGTATTTTTCAGAATATTTTTTGGATGCCCTGCAGGATTTTGCATTTATTATTTTTTTGAAAGTTTATTCTATAAAAATCTTAACTGGACTTATTTTTTATCCGCCGACATTTTTAAATGCATCGGAATTATTATCTTCTCAATAGCAGTCCGCCCGAAACTAGCTGCGCTTCTATACCCGCCAAAAGAAACAGAAAAGGAAATCGAGGAGCTCATAAAGAAGCTAAAATAGCGCATGGAAATTTGCAAGAACCTCTCTATTTTATCGAAGGAACCGCCTGGAGGCTCCGCTTTACCAGAGGAAAGCAAGACTTCATCTGCGCCTGGGCAAAGAGACCCCCCTCCAGATGCCTGAAGGGGGGGGGTCTTGAAGAGAGTATAGAAAAAGCCGGCCGCGTCCTAGTTTCCCGCCGGTTGGCAGTATCATCGGCGCAGGGGAGCTTGGCTTCCGTGTTCGG